>DATJYD010000464.1:0-4852 GCA_035499755.1 Fimbriimonadaceae bacterium | reverse complement strand
TGCCGTAAATCGGATGCTGAGTGCGGCGCTGGATCAGCACGACGACCGTCTTCTCCATCTTGTTGGAGACGACGAGGCCCGAGCGGACCTTTCGGCTGCTCGACCGAGGAGGCTCGGCCGGAACTCCCTCCGCTTTGGGCTTCCGGACGCGCGGCGCCTTCGGCTTGACTTCGGCCTTCACAGGCTTGGGGGCAGGGGCCTTGGCCGCGGGCTTCGCCGCAGTCTTTGTCGTCGACCTTCCTTCCGACTTCGGCTTCGCGGCCGCTTTCGGCTTCGCTTCTTTCTCAGCCATTGGCTGCTCCTTGCTTCTTCTCGGTGATGACGCCGAGGAGGCGGGCGATGTTATGGCGCCTCGCCTTCAGGCTGGCGGTGTCCGTGATCTGGCGAAAGACCAGGTCCCGGCGCGCCTTGTACAGCGCGGCGCGCTCCTGCGCCACCATCTCCTCGAGTTCGGGCACCGTCTTCTCTCTCAATTCTGCTGCTTTATAGTCTTTCATTGAATTAAGCGACCTCCTCGGGCGGCGTCTCGTGGACATGCACTGCCTCATAGTCGGCCTTGGATGCGAATTTGCACTTAATCGGGAGCTTGAACATCGCGAGCCGTATGGCGTCCTTCGCGACGTCGATGCTCACTCCGTTCATTTCGAACAGCACTCGACCCGGCTTGATCACGGCGACCCATCCTTCGACGGGCGCCTTGCCCTTACCCATACGGGTTTCGAGTGGCTTTTTCGTGTAGCTCTTGTCGGGGAAGATGCGAATCCAGACCTTTCCGCCTCGCTTGATGTGGCGGGTCATCGCGATTCGAGCCGCTTCGATCTGGCGGGATGTGATCCACGCCGCTTCCATCGCGACGAGGCCGTAGTCTCCGAATGAGATCCGGTTTCCTTGTGTCGCCTGTCCCTTCATTCGGCCGCGGTGCATCTTGCGGCGGCCTTCCTTAACGCGTTTGGGCATCAACATCGTCTATTCACCACCCTCTGGGGCTGCCGGAGCCTGAGCCTCCCGCGGCGCGGCGCCGTCGCCGCCGCCGGATTGAATCGCGCCGAAAGCTTCAGGCGCCTCGGATGATCGTGGCCGGACCTCGCGCTCCCGCTCGTTCCGCGTCTGCGGCTCGTGCACCCGGCGCTCCGGGAGCACCTCACCCTTGTAGATCCAAACCTTGCAGCCGACCGATCCATAAACCGTATGCGCGGTGGCGATGCCGTAGTCGATGTCGGCCCGCAGCGTATGAAGCGGGATCTTCCCGACCTTGTCGCCTTCGCGCCTCGCGATTTCGGCGCCTCCCAGGCGTCCCGAAACCTGAATCTTGATGCCGCGTCCGTTCATCCGCATCGCGCGGGTCATCGCCTGCCGCATGGCGCGGCGGTGGCTGATGCGCTTTTCGAGCTGCATGCAGATGTTCTCGGCGACGAGTTGAGCGTCCAGTTCCGGCTGCCGCACCTCCGTCACGTTCACCTGGACGACGTTGGTGGGATCGGTCCTGCGGACCAGCCGATTCAGAATGTCGGTGAGCTCATCGATGCCCTTGCCGCCGCGTCCGATAATCGCCCCCGGGCGAGCCGTGAAGATATTGACTTTCACTCGATTCGCAGCTCGTTCGATCTCGACGCGCGACACATTGCCGAGGCCCACGCGCTGCTTGATGAAGTTGCGGATCTTGTGGTCCTGCAGGAGAGCGCTGCCGTAGCTCTTCTTGTTGTAATACCAGTGGCTGTCGAAGCCACGGATGACTCCGACGCGCAACCCGACCGGATGAATCTTCTGACCCATTACTCTGTTTCCGCTCCCTTTTCTTCGCCTTCGGCTTCCGGCTCGGCGGAGGCGCCGGTTTCCTCCGGAGCTTCCGCTTCAATGACCGGCGTCGCTTCCTCCGGCACGGCGGTCGTTACTTCTTCTTGTTCGGCAGTCGCATCGGCGGCGGGCTCTTGCTTCTTGGCCTTGGCCGCGCCCTTCTTGCCTCTCGCCGGGGCCGCGAAGGTGGGCCTTGGCTTCGCCTTTGTGCCGTGCGGCTTGACGGCCCGCTCGAGCGGGGCGTCTTCGACGACGACCGTAATGTGGCTCGTCTTCTTGAGGATGCGGTTTCCGCGTCCCATTGCCCGCGCCTGCATCCTCTTGAGCCGCGGCCCCTCGTCGACCGTGATCGCCGCGATCTTCAGGGTTTCTGGGGACAAGTTCGCATTCTCTTCCGCGTTCGCCATCGCGCTGATCAGCACCTTGCGGAGCGCCCTCGCGCCCTTGCTCGTGTGATAGCGCAGCAGCGCTGCGGCGTGCTCGGCGTTCTTGCCGCGCACTTCGTCCGCGATGATGCGAACCTTGCGAGGCTGCACCCGGACATATTTGGCTATTGCTCTAACTTCCATCGTCTGCTCAATTTGGAATTTGGAACTTGGATCCCAATCCCTCGAATCCTATCGTCGCGGCGAGCCGCTCATTGTACCTGCGAGGCCCCGTTTGCGGTTTCCCGCTCCCGTTGCGGGACCGACGGGAGCCAATGGCCGGCCGCTCACCGCCAACCAGTCGCTAGCGGATCTTCGTCCCCCTTTCCGCCAACTGACCCGCATGACCCCGGAACGTCCGCGTGGGAGCGAACTCGCCCAGCTTATGCCCGATCATGTTCTCGGTCACGAAGACGGGGATGTGCTTTCGCCCGTCGTGAACCGCGAACGTATGCCCGATCATGTCGGGAATGATCGTGGAGCGCCGGCTCCAGGTCTTGACCAACCTCTTTTCGTTCTTCGCGTTCATCGCGTTGACCTTCTTCATGAGGTGGCCATCCACGAAAAACCCTTTCTTTAAGCTTCTTGCCATCTTGCAATTTCGGATTTCCGAATCTCGATTTCGGATTTGTCAATCGTCAACCGTCGATCGTCAATCTCTTCCTCCTGTGTTAACCTTCGCCGGTTCGGCCGGCGGGCAGTGCACTGGGAGAGGATTAGAGGATTGAGGATTGGAGGATTAGGAGAGAGCCCAATCCTGTAATCCTAAATCCTTCACCCTTCCCCCTAACCATTCCTCCGTCTCACGATGTAATTGTTAGATTGAGGATTGGAGAATTAGGAGCGAGGCCCAATCCTGTAATCCTCCAATCCTGTAATCCTCCAATCCTTCAATCCTCCAATCCTTCCCCTAACCATTCCTCCGTCTCACGATGTATTTGTTCGTCCGCTTGTTGTGGCGAGTCTTCGTTCCGAGAGACTTGTTGCCCCAGCGGTCGACCGGGCCCTTCTTGCGCCCGACCGGCGACTTCGCCTCGCCTCCCCCATGGGGATGGTCCCGAGGCGATTTCACGACGCCGCGAACGTGCGGCTTCTTGCCGAGGCCTCGGTTCTTCCCGGCCTTGCCGATCGATTCATTCTCATGCTCGGAATTGCCGACCTCGCCGATCGTCGCGCGGCAGGTGTTGTGAACCATCCGCATTTCGCCGCTCGGCAGGCGGAGCGTCACGTAATTGCCTTCCTTCGCCATCACCTGGGCGGAGGCGCCGGCCGAGCGGACCATCTGCCCGCCCTTGTTCGGTTGCAGCTCGATGTTGTGAACCAGCGTTCCCAGCGGCACGTTCTTCAGCGGGAGGCAGTTGCCGGGCAGAATGTCCGCCCCTTCCCCACTTTGCACGCGGGCTCCGACCGCCAACCCCTTCGGCGCGAGAATGTAGGCCTTCTCGCCGTCCATGTAGTGGAGGAGGGCGATCCGGCAGGTCCGGTTCGGATCGTATTCGATCGCCGCGACCTTGGCCACGATTCCGTCCTTCTTTCGCTTGAAATCGACGATCCGGTAGCGAGTCTTGTTGCCTCCGCCGCGGTTAAAGGAGGTGACGCGACCGTAGTGATTGCGGCCGCCGCTCTTCGGCTTGGCCCCGATCAGCGACTTCTCCGGCTTGTCCTTGGTGACTTCCTCGTAAGTCGAGGAGGTCATGAAGCGACGGCCCGGGGAGGTCGGTTTATAGTTGACAGTTGGCATCTTAGACTCCGTAGTCCTCCAGGATCTGGCCGGCGGCAAGGGTTACGATCGCCTTCTTGCGGTCGGGCTGGTAGCCGGTCGTGCGAACGCCACGCCGCTTCTTCTTGCCTAGCACCTTGATCGTCCGCACATTGGTGACGGTGATCGCGTCGTCCCGCTTGCGGCCCGCGTTGTAGATGGCCTCCACCGCCGCCTTGATCTCGATCTTGTTCGCATCGGTCGCGACTTCGAAGGTGTATTTGCGGATGAGGTCGTGGTCGCTCACGCTATCAGGCTGAACGATCTTGCCCGTGCGCTTCGACTCCTTCCGAGCCGCGTTGAGCAGCCGCTGTCGAGCCTGGTTCTCATCGCCGTAGCTGAGCGCGGCCGTCCGCTCCGTGATTCGCGGCCTTAGGATGACTTCGTGGGGATCTTTCATCGCATCGACTCCCGGTTACCGGCAATCCACAATCCAAACTCCAAAATCACTTGGCCCATACCTCCTCGATCTTGGCAAGCGCTTCCTTGGCGATGAGGATCTTATGGGCGATCAGGGCGTCTCTCGCCGAGAAAGCCTGAGCCTTGTCATCCTGAGTCGCGGAGGGAGCCGTGCGAACCGTCACGTTGGGGATATTGCGGAAAGACTTGAAGGTCGCCGCATCGTAGGCGGGAAGCACGACGAGCACCCTGCGCACATCAGAAAGCCCATGAGCTTTGAGAACTTCATGGGCTTGCTTGGTCTTCGGCTCGGCGAAGGTCAGAGCGTCGATGACGGTGACGTTGCCGGCCTCGAGATGCGCGGCAAAAGCGGTAAGAATGGCGGCTCGGCGCTCCTTCTTGTTGACCTTCTTGTCGTAATCCCGCGGCGCCACCGCGAGGGCCATGCCACCGTGAGCGTAGTGCGGCGCCCGGA
>DATJYD010000463.1:0-2731 GCA_035499755.1 Fimbriimonadaceae bacterium | reverse complement strand
AATATCGACAAGCCAAAGGCGGTGCGCAGCCGGATAGCGCCGAACAACCCCACGTTTCAGGCTCAAAGGAAGTTCACAAAGACCGCCGCCGGCCGGGTCTACGACAACGGGCTGACCCTGCGTCGGGGGACGAAAGTGAATGCGCCTTGGCAGAAGAAGTATTTCCCGCGAGGCCACTTTCACTTTCCGTTTTATCGCCCCGCGTTCGTTCGCGGCCAATGCTTCGTCTCCCCGTTTGGCTTCTACCTCGGGATTTGCGCGCCCTATATCAGCGCTTCCGAGTGTCATGTGTTCCCGCCCGCCGTCGCGTTTATCGACCTCCCTGTCTACAGCGGCACTCTCTGCAACGGCTTCGACGACATGGGAGCCGAAAACTACCTAAACGATCCGAATCTCGATCGCGATCATCCCGGTTTGGCGAACGCTCTCGACGCCCTCACCGAGACGTTCCAAGATGGCAATATCGACGGCCTCGTATCGCTCGTCGATCCGAACATGTCGATCGCGATTTATATGCGTGGCCGCTACCGCTACTCGCTCTCGGCAAACGACTACCTCGATCTGACGAGGGATGCCATCCAGTCGACTCAGACAGTCGAGTTCTCGCTGACCTACCTGCATCAGCGCGCACCCGACGTGTTCTCGCTTTCCGGCAGGCACACCTACCGCGACGAGAATGGCAACGTCCAGACGATGTGGGTTAGCTTCGTCCTTCAGGACATCGGCGGGGAGTGGACGCTTACCCAAGCTGGATACGCGCCGGCGAGATATCAGAAGTTGGGAGGCTAACCTCTTCGCGGATGAGGATTTTCTAAGCATACGAGAGCGTTTACACCGGTCGTCCCGCAGTCCCTTCCTGGAGTTCCCGCCTGCCTTTCCGGCGACCTGAAAAGTCGCCATCATCGCCGGGCTAATGCCCGTGCCCGGATAGCCGGAAGAACCGCTCCGCGTTCGCCGTCGTCATCGCCGCGCACTCCTCCTCCGTCATGCCGAGGGTCGACGCGAGAGCGGCGTTGACCAAGGCCACGTTCGCCGGCTTGTTCGGCTTGCCCCGGTGCGGCTCCGGAGAGAGGTAAGGGCTGTCGGTCTCGACGACGATCCGGTCTCGTGGCAGCCACTTCAGAATCTCGCGAAGCTGCCCCGACTTCTTGAACGAGATCGGCCCGTCCACCCCAAAATAGCAGCCGAGGCCGAACGCTCGCTTGGCATCTTCTTCATCTCCCGCGAAGCAGTGGAAAAGATAGGGCAGGATCTCGATCGACTCCAAAATGTCCAATAACTGCGGGTAGGCCTCGCGGCAGTGCAGGACGACCGGCTTCCCGAGCTTTCCGGCGAGGGCGATCTGCTCCAGCAGCGCCGCCTTCTGCTTTTCCGGAGTCGCGTAGGACCAGTGAAAGTCCAGCCCCGTCTCGCCCAGCGCAACGACCTTCGGATGGGCGAGCATCTGCCCGATGGCGTCGAGGCCCTCGCGCGAGTAGCTTTCGGCGTGGTTCGGGTGCCAGCCCACGATCGCGTAGACCTCCGTGAAGCGCTCGGCCAGATCTACCGCTCGTCGCGAGTCCTCCGCGTCGACCCCGACGACGAACATGCGGGTCACGCCCGCTTCCACCGCTTCGGCCACCGTCGCCGCCGGATTGGGGAATGCCGCAGAGTCGTTCAGATGGCAATGAGTATCGATCAGCATTTCTCCTCCATGATGTTTGATCGCTCGAAAGCTCTGTAAGTCCACCCGGCACGGGGTTCACGCCGCCGATCCGCAGATCGGGCTAAAGAAATCGCCCATGCCTCCGACAATCTCCCTTGAGCCAAAACCTCAAGTGAGTTGTGAGAGATGCAGCTTCAGAACTTCGAGTGCCAGATCGCAAAAGCCCAAATTGGCCGCTTCGTTGCCGGCGATCAGCTTTCCGAGGAGGCTCTATCCCAGCTCGAGGCGCATATCGCGAAGTGCCCCGACTGTCAGCGCAGCCTCGCCGAGCGTCGGGAAGCTCTCCAGGGCATGCTGGCCCCCAAGAAGAGCGGGCCGCCCTCCGAGGGAAAGAAACAGATCGGCATCGCCGATTTCATCAAGTCCAGGCTGAAGTCCGGGAAGCCCGTCCAGGCCGCCGTGACCGCCTCTCCGCCAAAACCCTCCAGCTTTACAAAGCCCGCCATCTACTCTCTCGCTCTTGCCGCTGTGCTTATCGGGATGAGCTACATGAGCCGAAATATCGACTCGGTCATGGGGCCCAAAGCGGCTGCAACCTCGGTACCTCCGGCAGAGCCGCCGAAGGCCGTCGCGCAACCGGCGAGGGCCTCGCACCCGATCGTTCCCAAACCGAAGACGGTCACACCCCCGATCACTCCCAAACCGAAAGCCAACACCAAGCCGGCGGCGAAGCCGAAACCCGCCATCCCTGAGAACCCTCCACATCCCACTCCGAGCCGGCCGCGCCACGGGGGAAAACATAAGCGGCACGACGCCAACACGATTCGAGTCTACGAACCGGAGAACTAAACATGAAGAAAGCCCTGATCCTTGCCCTCACGCTCGTTCCGTTCCTGGCTCTCGGCCAGGCAACCGGAGCCAACCAGACGCCCCCGGCCGCGAACTCCACGAACCCGATCATCGTCTCGGTCAAGGCGAACGCCAAAGACGTCCGCTCGATCCTCGCCGATCTTTTCGCCCAGGCGAAGCTGAACTACGTTCTCCAGCCCGCCGTCCAGGGGACGCTCTATCTTTCGCTCGACAAGG
>DATJYD010000462.1:0-2648 GCA_035499755.1 Fimbriimonadaceae bacterium | reverse complement strand
TCCAGTTCGTGAACCCACATCACGCTCGTCCTTTCGGGGAAGAGGGGATCGCGTTCGATTTGCGGGCTGACGCGGAAGAACTCCTCGTCGTGGGGAAGGGTGCGAACGGGCAGGATCGTGTGGGCGGTTCCCGTCGACAGCACACTGCCCGTATAGACTTCTCCGTCGACCCGGGCTATGGCCGAATCGAAGATCTCGCGCTCTCGGGCGATCGGGATGTCCTCCGGCCGATAGGAAGCGGGGGGGAGCTGAGTATGGATCAGGTAAGGCGTTCGGTGCATCGCATGGCGAATAGCGGAGAGACTCCCTTTCGCATGATCGGCAAGGTGCTGGGCCGATCCTGATACCGGAATCCCGAAATGGGTCATCCGCATCTCCCCCGGAGCAAGCCAGCCTTGGCGCAAGGCATGGTCGAAGGCGCACCGAATTCCGTTGCCGCAAAAATCCTCGGTGCCGTCGGGGTTGAACATCCGGAGGATCAGCGTGCCATCGCCATCCTGCGAAACGGCGAGCAGGCCATCGCTACCGATTCCGTATCGCTTCTCGCATGCCGCCACCGCCAGCACGGTCAAGAGCTCTGATTCCCGGCCGTTCTCGCCCAGCAGGCTCACGTCGTCCAAGTGGACGAGGACGAAGTTGTTGCCGATCGACTCAACTTTCCAGAACGGAATCTTCACGTCGCTATCTCCAATCTCCGATCCTCGGTCCGCAATCAGACAAGTGGCTCCAGATAGCACTTGGCGCTGTCCACGGTCTCCCGGAACCAGAGGCCGTCGGGGCAGACGAGCCGAAACCACCAGGCGCTTGGCCGATGGGTTGCGCGTCTCATGCCCTGGGAGGCGATGACGGCTTGCCGGATCAGGCGCATCCTCGCCAGTTCGGCCTCCAACTCGATACAGCGCCGGCGCTCATGCATGCGCAGGACCTCCGCGTTGGCCGCGATTCCCCGCTGCTGGTGCATCAGGCTCCGGATCTCCGTCTTGATCTCTCGGCTTGCGACCACGACCTTGGCGAGTTCGCCCTGAATCCGCGCCCGCTCGGCGAGGGCCTCTTGGGTCGGCGATCGCTCGAAGATCTCGGCTCGAAAATGCCGGCCGGAAGCGACCTCGAGTTCGACTCGCTTGGTTCGCAACTCACGCCGTCTGGCATAGAGCGAAACTCTCCGGGCTCGTCTTTCGATGAGGCCCCGCGTCTCCGCTTCCAGGCGATCGTGGAGAGCCTGGTACTCCTCGGCGAGGTGCTTCCAAGATCCGCCGAGCTCGGTCTCCAAGAATGCAAGCAGTTCGACCGGGCGCTTCAGATGGCCGAGCTTGTCGATCAGCTCTTCCTGGGTCTGGGCCACCCCTTTCCAGCGTCCGGCGATGCTCGGCGCACACACTTCGTCGGCTCCGAACGGCCCCTGCAACGGCTCCGGCAGCTTGATCCAGGAGCAGCAGACCTGGAGAGCGCTCCAGGCGTCGTACCGCAGCCGGAATATCGGATTGAGTCGAAGCTCGACGCCAAGCCGGGCTTGAAGACTCTGATGGAGCTTGCGGCTGAACTTCACGTAGCTGCTGGCGCCCTCGTGAAAGACGAAGACGAACTCCCGGCTCAGCATCCCGATCAGGCTCACCGCCTTTCCGACGAGCACGCAGTCCGGTCCCTGCTTGCGCTCGATCGCCTCCGCGAGATCCCGGATCGACTCGAGCGGCTTCTTCAGGGTGATGAAGAGCGGGGTCGGCGTCATCACGATCACCGCCTTACGCGTCACTCGCAAAGTCCCCCGGCCCTTGCCGGGAACGACGAGATCGAAGGGAATCGCGCCCGTGCCAAACCGGCGGAGCTCGTATTGCCCGCCGCCGTGGACGGCCTCGTCATAGCAATCGCAAGCGGCGCGCCGGGTCTTCTCCGCCGCGAAGAGGTCGACGAATTCGAAGCGGGGCAAGCCGGCGGTCGCCCGGTTGAACCGGAGCAACGCAGTCGTGGCCGCCGTCTCGGGCTTTGCGTCGCCGTTCGAAACGAACGCGTAGAGATCGGGAATCAGGGCCTGGTAAAAATCGGCCAGCGTCGGATTGGGCTTCGTCTCATCGAGCTTCTCGATGACTTCGCAGACTGAGGTTCGGAAACGGTCGGCAAGAGCGCGCGCGGTCTTGCCGCCTTCGCCGGCGAGACATTCCAGGCTCGAATCGAAAGCCCAGTCGCAGGTTGCCTGTAGTGTCGGATAGACCTGGCGAAGCGGAAGTTCGGCGGTGATCGGAGGGTTCTCGTCGAGGGAGACGATCCCCCGCCAACCCCAGGCTTCGGTCGCTCGATCCAGCAGGTCCGGGCGGCTGCTCATTAGCTTGCCCATTTTCAGGCCGCCGCGATGAAGCTCGGCCCTCGTCACCACGGTCTCGCTGCCGAAAAGGCACGAGAACTCGCCGGCTGCGCTCCAAAGCCCCTGGGTGGTAGTGTCGTTGTGGGGGAGCGCCGCGAACTTGCCTGGCTGCCTTCGGCCGCTCGCCAGCTTCGCGAAGTAGTCGGTGTCATGGACTCCGGCGATGAAGCGGCGGGAATAGCCGAGCCGGTTGGAGGCGATGAGGAGACCGGCCTTCATTGGCTCGTCCCAGAAGACGGTCTGCCCAAGGGCGAGGAAAGGGGCATCCGGACTCAGCCTGTTCAGCTCGCCC
>DATJYD010000461.1:0-2788 GCA_035499755.1 Fimbriimonadaceae bacterium | reverse complement strand
GGTGGGAGGACGCTCCGACCACCTACTCGGCCCCCTGCGCTCGATCCGGGAGTCGTTTTGTTCAGACGCAGGGGACGTGCTCTTATGGTCGGTCCTTGGGCTCGCCGTTTCGCTGCCAAGGCGATTCACGCTCTCCGGTCGCCAGTTTCACGCTGGCAAGACGGAGCTCGCGTTCTCCGGCAGCGGTTGCGGGCTGGTGTGCACCCGGTGGGGCTTCGCCGAGCAACTTCTCGAGAAGTACGAGTTAGGCGAGTGGGCGAAAGCGGCATTGGACATGCGCTCGGCTAGCCTTGTCGAAAGGGACGGCGACCTACGTCTCTCCGGCGGCAAGCCGTGGCTGCGGCACGAGGCACTGGTGAGCTTTCAGCCGGAGAAGAACCAGGTCGTCACTCTCAAGGCCTCCGGGCGGGGACGGGCCTGCGCCCTCTGCGCCGACTGGGTGATCCGATGAAACGCCCCTTTTCACGGCTGGCAAGGCTCTCGCCACAGGCACTCCGTTTGGCCAAGCCGGCTCGCAATCCGGCCGTCGAGGAAACCGTCGAGGCGGGAGTCACGATTCTGCGCGGACCGGCAGTGCTCAAGGGGCTTCTCGGCAAGCTCGTGGCGCGAGCCTCGTCGCAGCCGGTGATCCGGCAGTTCGAACTCGAAGAGATCGGCGCGTTCGTCTGGTCCCTTATCGACGGCCGACGGAACTTCGATGCCCTTTCAAAGCAGCTTCAGAGGAAGTACAAGATGAATCCCGCGGAGGCTGACGCTTCTCTCGCCGCCTTCCTCAAAATGCTCGCAGACCGCGGGTTGATCACTTTGCTGGTCAAAGACGTTCTATCCTAGTAGAAGGACATGAGCACGCCGCAGAACGTCGATCCCCCGTTCCGGGTTGCCTGGAACCAGGCGATCGCGAGCATCCGGGTTCGGTTCTGGCGACATGCGGTGACGGTGTCGGGCATCGGGCTCGGCATCGCGTTCTTTGCCTCCGTTCAGACCTCGCGGCTGTTGCAGACCGATGCCAACGCATTTGAGTCGGAGCGTCTCCAATGGCTTGCCGCCTCTTCCCTGCTGATGTGCCTCGTGGGAGTCACCAACTCGATGCTCATGTCGGTGAGCGAGCGATACCGCGAGATCGGGACGATCAAATGCCTGGGTGCATCCGACGGCTTCATCGTCAAGGTGTTCTTTCTGGAAGCCATCTGCCTGGGCCTCATCGGTTCGCTGGCCGGGGCTCTTCTGGGGTCGTTGGCGATTTCCCTCTTTGACGGTTTTTCGCTCGCAGCCGTGCTGGAGACGCTCGGGATTGGCTCCGCGCTCGGCCTCGCCATGACGGTTGTCGCGGCGATCGCTCCCGCCGTCGTCGCCGCCAGAATGCCGGCGGCCGCCGCCCTGAGGGTCGAAGTTTGAAGCCGGCGGAACGCGTGACGACCGTGAGAACGACGGGTCTTTCCAAGCGGTATGGGGAAGGCGAAGCCGCGGTTCACGCACTCAACGGGGTGTCGTGCGAGATCTACGAAGGCGAATACCTGTCCATCATGGGGCCGAGCGGATCGGGCAAATCGACCTTGTTCAACATGATCGGCGGGCTCGATAAGCCGACGAGCGGCTCGGTGTATGTGAATTCGGTCGATATCGCGCAACTCACGCCGCGCGAGCTGGCGTTTCTCCGCTGCCACACCATCGGCTACATCTTTCAGACGTTCAACCTGATCCAGGTGCGGACGGCTTTGGAGAACGTCACCCTGCCGATGCTGTTCGCGGGATTGCAGCCGGAGGAGGCGGACGATAAGGGCATGAAGCTGCTCGATCGGGTGGGGCTGAACAACCGCTATCATCACCGGCCGGCCGAGCTATCCGGCGGCCAACAGCAGCGGGTCGCGATCGCCCGAGCCCTTGCGAACTCCCCGGCGATCGTCCTCGCGGACGAGCCGACCGGCAACCTCGATCTCAAGACTGGCCAAGAGATCATCGATCTCTTGCGTCATTTGAATCAGGAGCAGGACGTGACGATCATCTCCGCGACCCACGACTACAAGATGCTGGATGTTTCGGACAGGATCTTCCACATCCGGGACGGAAAGCTCGCGGAGGTCGAAGATAGGGCGGGGGCGCTTCCGTAAAGGAACTCCAAACTCCGGCACCCCGACTCCGTAGTCCAGATCCCGGCGACGGGAAGGACCGACGATCTGGCAAGAGAATCATGTTTGCCCCAGCCAACGAAAATCGCGTGCGGGATCGCTGTCCCTCACGAGAACGGCATCGCCAACAATCTCCAGGTGCTTCGGCATTCGGTGTGGATATAGCTCGACGTCCAAGCCGGTCAGCGACAGAATCGCCTCGTCCGCCGCGAGCCGGTCGCGCGACTTCTCTCGACCGAGCGCCTGCCATTCGGGCCAAAGCTCGAGGACCCTAATCTCGCCCGCTCGTGCGAATCCCGCCGCGGCCCTGCCGATCCGAGCCGACCGGATCCCGAGGTAGATCCAAAGCGGCGACATGACGAAGGTCGCGAAGCCTACCGCGATCAAGAGGCCGGCGAACCCGCTGAGAGGGCGGCCCAAGAAGATGACCAACATGCCCACCGACGCCAACGCGAGCAACGCCCACGTAATCGTCCAGAATCGAGCGCTTCTTACCACGCGCCTCGCGGCTCGCCTCTCACTCGGCGTCGGGGACCGAGCAGTTTCCGAATAGTAGAACCGAAGGGCATCCAAGCGGTCCGAAGACATCGCACCCGTATTGTACGACCGGTCACGTGCCGCATCTTCCCGATGCTAAGATGAGCCTTCCGCCCACCGGACGG
>DATJYD010000460.1:0-4458 GCA_035499755.1 Fimbriimonadaceae bacterium | reverse complement strand
CTCCGAGCAGCGCACCCAGCGCGCCCCCTTTGCCGCCAGTCAGAGACGCTCCGCCGACGACCGCCGCGGCGATCACCTTGAGCTCATATCCCGTGGCGTCGGCGCAACTGGCCGCGCCATAGAAGGAACTTCCGATGAAAGCGGCGATCCCGGCCGAAAGTCCGCTGATCACGAAGACGCCGATCTGCACGCGGTTCACTTTGATTCCCGTATAACGCGAGGCTTCCTCATTTCCGCCAAAGGCGTAGACATTTCGCCCGGCCGTGGTCTTCGAAAGGTAAATCCAGCCCCCGATCGTGACCAGCACCATCACGATCGTGGGAATTGGGTACAGGCCGGTTTGCAGCCCGAGGGAGGACTGAACCGCCTTGATCGCGGCATCCGGAAACAGGATGCTTTCCGCTTTGCTGATGACGAAGGAAACGCCTCGGAACGCCCACATCGTGCCCAAAGTGATGATGAACGGGTGGACCTTCAGAGCGGAGACCATGATGCCGTTAAGAGCGCCGCAGACAATCCCGATGCCAACGCACATCACGAGGGGGAGCCAGAATCCCGAAGTCGTGTTATGCCGCATGAAGAGGGCGGTGAGGACGGCCGCCAGGGCATAGATCGACCCGACGGAAAGGTCTATGCCCCCGGAGATGATCACGATCGTCGAGCCCACCGCCATGATCGCGAAGAGGCTGGAATCGGACGTGACCTGGAGCAGAGAGCGCGGGTTAAGGAAGGTGTTGACGCTGTGGCCGGTCGCCTTGTCGACGTAGGTTCCGGCGAAGCTGCTGATGATGATCGTGAGGGCGACGATGACGAGCACAAGGCCGGCTTCCTGGGCGCGCAGCACCGCCCCATAGCTCGCCAGCCTCTTCGCCATGGGAGTCAGGTTACCCTTGCGCTGATCCAGGCGACGCTCGGACGGACTTGAGGGGATTCGGAGCAGGCGCCAAGCTGCATTTGCTGGGAGAGTCTTCCGCAGGTTTGTCACCGGCGCCGGGATCCCCGCGGCGGCCGCGGATGCGAGCCGTATACTGGGATGGGGAGCGATGTATCCGGGAAGATCTCGGCTGTGGCTTAGGACGGCGGAAGGCCGGCTCATCGTGCTCACGGCCCTCTTGGCTATCGCGGCCGCCGTGGTTTACGTCGTCAAGCCTTCGGGCAACCCGCCAGAGCCCGCCTCGCCGGCCGGGGAGGGACCTCCGATCATGCGGGACCTCCGAGCGGGGATGCGCCACAACGCCTTTCTCGAGAAGTACGGCAAAGCGGAGCGCGTGGAGCTGCGACCGGACGGGCTCCTCCGCCTCTATTACAGGGATGTGATCGTGACCTTCGACGGTTCCGGCTACCCGATCGAGGTCGTTCCCCGGTAACGCTACTTGCTTTCGAACGTCCCCGTGAGCTCGCCTTGAGCGAGCACGTGATTGGACATTGCCTTTTCGACGTCCGCTCGCGATGCGCCGCCGTTCAGGTCCAGCGTCGAATCGAGCGCGTAGACGTGAAAGTGATAATGGTGCGGCATCCCGGCCGGCGGACGGGGGCCGAAGTAGCCAGTGCTGTCCTGGCCATTCTTGCCCTGTAGCACCTTGCCCTTGAGCTGGTTCAGCCAGTCCGTCTGGGGCAGCCCCGCAGGAAGCGAGTTCGTGTCGGGGGGAATATTGAAGACGATCCAGTGGACGAACCCTTTGGCGTCGGAATCGTCGACGATCAAAGCCAGCGACTTCGTTCCGGCAGGCGGCGCCGACCAACTGATCGAAGGCGAGATGTCGCCTCCGTTCGCGGAGTTCTTAACCGGAATCGGCTGGCCCTCCTTGAATTGATCGGACTGGACGGTCAGGGTCCCGCCGCCTTTGGATTGGAGATCGCTATTCGCAGGATTGCCTCCCGAGCAGGCCGCCGCGGTTAGAGCCACGGATGCGGCGACGAGAAAGCGGCCCATCGTTAGTGATTTGACCATGCCCTATGATGACGGGTTCTCGCGAGGAAAGGAGGCGCTCTTCGCGGCTCGTTGAAGGGGCGTCGCCGGCCCACGTCCTTCGTGTAAGGAGATAGAATCGGATCGTGCTCTTACCGCTCCTGTCGTTAATCGTCGCCTCCGGACCTAAGCCTGCCTGCTGCTGCGGCATGGCCCAGTTCGCGAGCGATCCGGCCTTCATCGCCGCCCATCTTCCGCCGGTTCGGATCCACTTCCAGGCCAAGGAGGGTTCGGAGGTGGCGTTCGACGTTCTTGGCGGAGAACAGGGACATGGCTTCTTCGTGCCTCCCGCGAAGGGGAACAAGAGCGCAATCATGATGTTTCACGAATGGTGGGGGCTCAACGACAACATCAAGAACGAAGCCGAGCGCCTTCACAACGAGCTTGGGGCTGCCGTGCTAGCGGTCGACCTCTACGACGGCAAGGTGACGGCGGATGCGCAGGAAGCCGGGAAGCTCATGCAGGGGATGGATGAGGCTCGCGGAGAGGCCCTGGTTCGGGGCGCTCTCAATGCCGTCAAAATGGGTCCGCTCGATCATGCCAGGTTCATCGGCACGATCGGATGGTGCTTCGGCGGCGGTTGGAGCGACCGCGCGGCGATCGAAGGTGGCAAGGACGTCCAGGCTTGCGTAATCTACTACGGGATGCCATCGACGAAGCCGGAAGACATCGCCCGAATGAGGGCGCCGGTTCTGATGTTCTGGGGAACCCAGGACGGGTTCATCAACGCGAAGGTCGTCAGCGGATTCGAAGCGGCGATGAAATCGGCCGGCAAACCCATCACGACGCATTCTTTCGACGCCCCCCACGCGTTCGCCAATCCGAGCAATCCTCGCTACAACAAAGAGGCTGCCGACGTGTCGCACCGGGAAACGCTCGCCTTCTTCCGAGCCCACTTGAAATGCGGGGCAGTCGCCCAGAGGGCGTTAACGGAACCCCGGCCCACGGACGCGAAGGGTCGAACGCAAAAGAGACGCCCTCTAAGGCGTTGCCACCGCAAGAGGAAATTGCTTCGGCGAGGGCAGGAATTGGTGTCAGGGTAACCAATGACAGGAAAGCGACTACTCCTGCCTCCCCAGGTTCTTGGCTACTCTTCATCGTGGCTCAAACGCAAAAGCGCAGCAAGAACGCGCTTCGTCGAAGGGGCCGACTGCGGAATTGGCTGGGTGCTTTGCGAAATCTGACGGCGCAAGCATCATCTGTGCAGTCTAATCGACAGCAGAGACAAATAGCCTGAGGCCGTCAAAGGACCATACTAACATAAAAGTGAACACCGCCAGCCCAACGAAAACGGTGGAACTTCGGCAGGTCACCGGAGGATCGCCTCTTCCGCTCGAGCCCTGTACGCGAACTTCGTGCGCCGTCCATCCCGACGGCAATGGCGTCGTGCAGAGCCACTGCCCGTTCGGCGTGATCGGTCTGAGCTACCGCACCGCCTCTCTCGTTCTGCGGGGCCGCGCCGGCTTCGATGAACAAGGCGCGCGAGGCTTTCTCGACCTCCTCCGACGCCACGAGATCAACGAGGCCATGGTGCTGTCGACTTGCAACCGCACCGAGGTTTACTTCGCAGGGCAGGATGACGAACAAGTTGTCCGACTTCTCGCCTCCGCCATCAAGGCCGACATCGACGAGATTCGCCCCCACCTCTACCTGAAGAAGGGTCTCTGCGCGGCATGCCACCTATTTCGGGTTGTTAGCGGGCTCGACTCCGCGGTCCTCGGCGAGACCGAGATCGTGAGCCAGGTCAAGCAGTCTTGGAAGATTGCCGAGCAGTTCGGCTCGTGCGGCCCGGGCCTCAGCCTTCTTCTCCAGCGCGCGATGGAAGTGGGCAAGCGAGTCCGAACCGAAACCGAGCTGTGCAAGGGGATCACTTCGACGGCGACGCTGGCGGTTCTTCAGGCCCAAGCCAAACTTGGATCGCTCGAGGGCCGCAAGGTGGCTCTCGTCGGCTCCGGCCAAATCGCGGAGCGCGTGTGCAAAGAGCTGACTCATGCCAGTCTCGGCTCCCTCACGATTCTAAATCGTACGGTTGAGAAGGCCGAGCTCCTGTCGACTCTTTATGGCGCTTCCGCTCGCCCGCTCGGCGAACTCGAAGAGGCGATTTCCGAGGCAGACGTCGTGATCACGGCCGTCACTTCGAATGTCCCGCTGATCGACGATGCGCTCCTAGCCCGCGTCAATTTGCGGAGAGAATCCCCGCTGCTCCTGATCGACCTCGGAGTGCCGGCGAATATCGACGTCGCCGCTCCCGTGCCAGGGGTTGAGGTCGTGGATCTCGATTCGTTGAGCGCGGCTTGCTCCCAGAACCTGGACCGCCGCGCGCAGTCGGTTCCCGTCGCGCTCGATCTTCTCGACGGCGAGCTCGATCGCTTGCGATCCGAGCTTACGATGCGTACCGCCTCGCCGACGATCAAGGCCCTCGTCAACCAGGCCGAGCTCATTCGCCGACAGAACTTCGATTGGGCGATGGAGCGGCTGACCGGTCTCAC
>DATJYD010000459.1:0-3301 GCA_035499755.1 Fimbriimonadaceae bacterium | reverse complement strand
GCGAAGGTGACGTGATCGACGGCAATGAGATCGTCGAAGCGCCGGGTGATCCCCTGAGTCTCGAGGACCGCGTCCTTGGACGCTGCCTCGGTCGCGGTCGCTTCCGGCGACTTGAGAATAGATTCGCCTCCCATATTCACTTCGTTCGGCGCGCGTCAAGGCGCGGGGCCGGCCTTATAATCGGCCGATCGCCGTCCGCAGCCGTGCCCGCGCTCGCTCCACATCGGCCACCGCTTGGGTCTGGTCATGCTGCGCGGAAACCAAGGAAGTCTGCGCGGTCGTCACATCGCTGAAAAGCCCGATGCCGCCGGTGTAGCGGCCCTCGGCAATGCGCACGTATTCCAACGCGTTGGCGACCTCGACATTCGCGAGATCGACCCGCTGGACGGCCGACTGCACGTCGAGATAGGCCTGCCCGACGTCCGCGACGGCTTGTTGGCTGACCTGGATCAGGGTCTGCTCGGCCACGACTTCGCTTCCGCGCGCTGCCTTGACTTGGCCCGCCGTAAACCCGCTGTCCATGAAGTCCCAGGACACATTGAGGCTCAGCACACCGTCTTCGGTTTGCAAGGGATCGTTGGTCCCTCGGGCGCCCGCGCCCGCGCTCAGGCTGAAGCGGGGAAGGTTGCCTTTCTGCGCATAGGAGACGCCATATTTGGCGGAGGCCACGTCCGCTTTGGCCGCCTTGATGTCCGGCCGGCTGTTGAGCGCCTCGATTACGAGCTGCTGGAGGTCGCTCTCTTCGCTGAGTTTTGCTTCCGAAGAGGACGCCGGCGTAATCGGCGTCCGGGGATCGACGCCGATGAGCTGCGCGAGAAGAATGCGAGACGTAATCGTGGAATCGCGAGCGGTCAAAAGCGAGACGCTTGCCGACGCGAGGCTTGCCTTTGCGGAGACGAGGTCTCCGGGCTCCCCGAGACCCGAATTCAGGCGCGCCTGGGCTTCATTGAGCTGACGCTGGCGATTCGCGACATTGGCGACCGTGTTTGCCTCGTCCGCTATCGCTTGGCGGTAGTTGTAGAACGCCTGGCGTACCGCCAAAGCGACGGTTTGCTGAGTCCGGCTTAGGGTCTGGTTGAAGGCACTCTCACTCGTTTGGGCCTGGCGGACGAGATCGCGGGTGCGGCCAAAGTCGAAGAGAAGCTGATCGGCGGTTACGGACGACGTGAACGAGCCGCCGGATTGCAGCGATCCGGAGCTTGATCCTTTGAAGATCGTAGATCGGGAGTATGACCCGGCGGCGGTGACGCTGGGCAGCAGGTCCGACGCGGCTTGTTCCGTGCGGCCTTGGGCGGACAGGAGATTCCCCTGGGCGATTCCGATCGCGGGCTGCCTCTTGAGAGCGATGGCAACGGCTTCGTCGGCAGTGAGCGGCTGCTTGCCGATCGCCAAGTCGCTTGGCGCCGGGAAGTTGAGCTGGCCGGGGATCTTCACATCCGGGGTGTTCGGTTGAATCGGCGGCGTCTGGGCATAGGCGGCGGCCACAACCAGAAAGGTGACGAGGACTGAGAATCGCTTCAAACCACGGCCTCCGCCAACACGACAGGCTCGGGCTGAAGGCACCTGATCTGTTCCAAGAGCTCGATGAAGGCCCGCACCTCGTTCGGATCCATTCGTTCGAGCACGGTCTTCGCTTTGCGGATGCGGAGGCCCTGGCGATTTTCCATCAACTCCCGTCCGGCCGGAGTGAGGCTCAGCATTCTCACCCGGCGGTCCTCGGGATCCAGACCCTTGGCGACCAATCCGGCCCGAACCATCCGGCCGACCATCTGGGTCAACGAACTGGGCGAGAGGCCGAGCCGTTGGCTCAGCTCACTCGCGGTCTTGCTGCCGGTGAGAAGAGTACGCATGAGTCTGATCTGGCCTACCGTGTGGTGCCGCAGGGGGTCTGCCTCTCCGGAATGGAACAGGATGGATATCACCTGCGGCAGCAAGGATTCCAGTCGAGCGGCTTCGTCTTGAACCTTCATTCATGGACCTCTGAAGTCTCGATGCCGCCGGCTGCTCCGATCGAGGGCTCGATGAGGATCGGCCGGTCGAGATCGCGCTTGTCGCGCCGCATCTTTCGGGCGAGATCATCGAATAGCGTGTAAACCGTCGGTACGATGAACAAAGTCAGCATCGTGGAAGTGGCGAGGCCGCCGATGACCGATGTCGCGAGCGGGACGTACATCTCCGAGCCCGTGCCCAGCCCGAGCGCCAAGGGAAGCATTCCGAGGATGGCGGCAAGCGTCGTCATGAGAATGGGTCGAAGTCGCGTGGGAGCGGCGGTAAGGATAGCCTCGTTTCTCGGCATGCCGCGAGCCCGCAACTGGTTCGTGTAATCGACGAGAAGGATTCCGTTCTTCACCACGATACCGATGAGCATAAGGAGTCCAATGAATGCCGTCAACCCGAAGGATCGGCCGGTTAGAAAGAGAGCCAGGACCAAGCCGATCGCGCACAGGGGCACGGAGCAGAGGACGATCAGGGGATAGATGAAGGACTCGAACTGCGTCGCCAACAGCATGTAGATCAGGGCGACGGCGAGAAACACCGACAGGCCGAGCCCGGAGAAGTCCTTCTCGCTTTGCAGGAGTTGGGCGCTCATCGTCCAATACTCGCCTTGGGGCAGATGAAGCGCGTTCATTGCCGATTCCATATCGGCTTGGACCGCGCTTTGAGCGCGGTCGGAGACGCGCCCTCCCACGTTGATGTACCGCTGGAAGTTCTGACGCTGAATCTGGTTCGGTCCGGTGCCGATGGTCGCCGTCGCAACCTGGCCGAGACGCACCGGTCCGGTCGTCCGGCTCTCCGTTCCCTCGATGGGCAGGTTCTGTAACTCCGTAACGTTGAGGCGCAAGTCCCGGGGGACCTGAACATAGATGGGATACTGGTTGTCGTTCGAGGGGTCGATGAAGTAAGTGCTGAGCTGGCCGTTCGTCGCCGATCCGAGCGTATTGGCGACGTCAGTGAACGAGACACCGAGCGTCTGGGCCTTGTCGCGATCGACCTTCCACTGAATTTCGGGGGCGACATCCTGGATCGACATATCCACCGCTTCGAGCCCGGGGACCTTGTCCAGGGCCTCGATCGCGGCGTGCGCGTCCTTGGTGAGTTGGGTGTAATCCTGGCCGTACATGTCGACGGACAGACCGAAGTTGTTCCCGCCGACCAGGTTCGCGACGATGTCGAATGGAGTGGCGTTGACGCGCGCGCCGGGAATCTGGTTGAACTCCTTCTGCAGGTCCCTTAGAACCTGGTTCGTCGACTCGGTTCGGTTGTTCTTGAGCTGGAGCGTAATGCCGCCCAGGTTGGAAAC
>DATJYD010000458.1:0-2488 GCA_035499755.1 Fimbriimonadaceae bacterium | reverse complement strand
TGAACGGAGTCATCTTCGAGCCGGGCCAGGTGGCCGTGGGCCGACCACCAGCGGATCTCGCCCGAAGGGAGCATGACCCTGAATTCCTGATCGAAGTCGACGCCCAGGCGGATAGCGGCTCGTATCCTTCCTATCGCGGTTTCTCGATCTTCCGGATGAATCAGATTCCGGAGGTCGTCGGTCGTGCGAAGCTCGATGCCGGGGTTTGCGACCCTGAAAAGCTCTCCGCTGAAAGAAAGCACGGTCCCCGTTGCGAGGTCGACCTCATAGATGTGATTCTTGGCCAGTTCGCAGGCGATCCGGAAGCGGCGCTCGCTCTGCTTGAGCACTTCCTCGATCTGGCGTCGAGACGTGACGTCCTCGCACGAGACGATGAGGCCGCCGCCAAGGCCGGCTAATCGGGTCATTCGATAGGAAAACCGACGCACGATCCTGCCATCTTCCGCCGAAGCCTCGCCCGAAACTTCCCGCTTGCCGCTGGAAATCGCTCCGAGCATTCGTGTGGAGAGCTCATCCGAAGACGCGGCGAGGGTGTCGGTCAGATTGTCACCGGGCCGCAATTGGGCAGCGGGGAAGTGGAGGGCGCCCCAGGCCGGGTTGACGCGCTTAACGCTGCCATCGGATCGGCAGAGCATCACTCCGAGCGCGAGGTTGTCCAGAATGGCACGTTGGGAGATCTCGGACTCCCGCAGGAGATCCGCGGTTTCTCCGAGGGTCCGTTCGCTTTCTCCCAGCCGCCGAACTCCCGAGGCGATCATCGCCACGGCGCAAAGGCAGACCACGGCAAAGGCCGGACACAGAAGCGTCTGAGGCCCGACGGCAGAAAGAGCGAGGCCCGACGCTTTGGCGACGCCGAGCGTCAGAAGCGTCAAAGCGGCAAGCGCCACGATCCAGGAAACGGCCCGTCTCAGATTCGGCGTATGCACTCCTCCCAGCAACCGCAGGTCGCGCCGATCAGCCGATCCTAGCGGAAGGTCTCCAGTTGTCCTCAGAAAACAAGTTGGCACAGACCGGCGAAGGCTTTACACTCAGGGCTGAATCTTGCGCAATAATCGGCAGGATTACGGGTGGCTGTCAGCTTGACTCGCCAGTACTTAAGAAACTACGTCCCACTTCGCCAACCAAATAGAAGGATCCCGTGACGAGGACCGTGTCCGTCTCCGCCGCTGAGTCGATCGCCCTTCCGAGGCCTTCCTGGACGGTCGCGCAGACGTGAATCTCGGGAATATGGGTCTTCATCGCTTCGCCGACGTCCTCCGGGCGAAGGGCACGATGAAAGTCGATCGGAACTGCGAAGCCGATCGCTGCCAAGCCCTCGAATGGGCGATAGAAGGCCGCCGGGTCATGGCCCGCGACCATGCCTGTCACGAGAATGAGCTTGCCCCCTGGGCCGAGTCGGAGGTGAGCCTGCAGCGACTCGACGAGGACTTCGGCGGCATCGGAGTTGTGGGCTCCGTCCAGGATGATCTCCCGGCCCCTGTATCTCCGAAACTCGAACCGGCCAGGGATCGAGGAATTGGCCGTTCCCCGTTGAAGGCCACCCAGGGTTCGGGTCGCCCCGGCCGCGTCGCATGCTGCGACGGCGAGTGCCATGTCGTGGCTTTGCATCGCCCCCCGAATGCCAAGCCGAAGCCCGGCATGCCGTCCCCGAGGAGTTTCGACGGCGAGGGAACGGTCGGCCGAATCCTCCTCGACCAGGATGTCGCGACCAAAGAGCCAGACCTGAGAGCCTTTCCGCGCGGCTTCCTCCTCGACGACCTTCCGTGCCGCATCCGGCATCTGGCCGATCACGACTGGGACTCCGGACTTCACGATTCCCGCCTTCTCGTGGGCGATCTCCTCGACCGTGTTACCGAGGATATTCGTGTGGTCGAGGCCGACGCTGACGATGACGCTGCAGTCCGGCATGACGATGTTCGTGGCGTCCAATCGCCCGCCAAGGCCAACCTCCAGCGCCACCCACTCGCACTGCATCCGCTTATAGAACAGGAAGGCCATCGCGGTCTTGAACTCGAATTCGCTGATGCCGCCGAAGTCGCTTTCCGTGAATTCCTCGGCGATGGGCTGGAGCATCGCGGTGAGGCCGGCGAAGATGCCTTCCGGAATCAGCTCGCGGCCGAGCTGGATCCGTTCCCGGGGATCGTAGACGTAGGGGCTGAAGAAGGCGCCCGTCCGGTAACCAGACTCATGAAGGATGCTTTGAAGGTAAGCCGTGGTGCTGCCCTTGCCATTCGTTCCCCCAACGTGGATGAAACGGGGGCTTGACTGCTGGTTTGCCGGATTGTCGGATTGATCGAAGATCCGGGGTGCGGGGGGAAGGGACGCGCCGGACGTGACGCCGAGCGCGTCCTCGAGACCGACGCGGTGGGCGAATTCGCGCATCCGGTCGAGGCCGAGTCGCCACCCCCTGGGAGCGAGCCCGTCGACGTAAGCGAGAGCTTCGCGATAAGTCAAAGCGTCCCCCTCCTGGCGGCGTATTCTGTCACTC
>DATJYD010000457.1:0-6824 GCA_035499755.1 Fimbriimonadaceae bacterium | reverse complement strand
TTTACAGCCAAAGCCGCGTCGACGCGAATTCCGCTCGCTATGATCTTGCGATCGCTCGGGCCAAGCTCAAGCAACTGGTGGGAGGACAACTGCCTTGAAACGACTATTTGGCTTACATGGGCTGCCGGAAACCGCGATGCGCCCTTTCTACTCTCCCGCTCCGGGAGGCTCGGAGCAGGTAGAGCCTGGGGTCCGCCGCACCGGCTCACCGCCTAAGCCCGCTGCCGGTCCTTCCGGGGAAGGCCGTGGGAGAGCGCTTGCCTGGCAAATGCTCGCAATCGCCTGCCTCTCCGTGTTGACGCTAGCAGGTTGCGGCAAGGGTGGGGCGGCCGCGGATAGCGGCGACGACACACCGAAAGCGGTGGTCGAGGTCTCCGTCGGCCAAGTAACGCGCGGGACGATCCGCTCGACTCTCTCCGTCACCGGCACTCTTGCGCCTCTTCCCGACCAGGAAGCCAAGATCGCTCCGCTCGCCCCCGGGCGAATCAAGAGCATATTTGTCAGAACCGGCGATCAGGTCCGCAAGGGCCAGACGATCGCGATGCTCGATCCCGGCCCCGCCGCCGGCCAGGTCCAGCAGGCCCAAGCCGCCCTCCGGGTCGCGGAGGAGACGCTCAGCCAGGCCAAAGTCAACCTGACGAGCCAACTGCGCACCCAGTCCGCCTCCGTGGAGCAGGCCCAGTTGAACGTGCAGGCTCAGTCGGTGGCTTTGCAGAAGCTGAAGGCCGGTTCCCGCCCGCAGGAGATCGCCCAGGCCCGGGCCGGCGTCGTCTCCGCCCAAGCCGCCCTGACCAACGCGGAGCTGAATCTCAGCCGATCTCAAACTCTCTTCCGACAGGGCCTCCTCGCCCGCAAGGATTTGGAAGCAGCGCAGGAGGACGAGGCCACGGCGAGAGCCGGGCTCACCACCGCGAGACAGGCTCTATCGCTCGCGGAGCAAGGAAATCGCCCCGAGGATATCCGAGCCGGCGAAGTAGCCCTGGCCCAGGCGCAGCAGCAGCTTCGCGCCGCCCAGCAGCAGTCCATCCAGAATCAATCGAAGGAGCAGGACGTTCGCATCGCCCAAGCTCAAGTGGCCGAGGCGCAAGGGGCCCTCCAGTCGGCTTTCGCTCAAGCCAGATCGTTGGCGATCGTCTCGCCCGTCGCGGGAACGGTCACCGGCCGGACCGTCAATGCGGGCGAAAGCGTCGATGTGACGACGGCGATCGCGACCGTAGTCAACCTCGACCGCGTCCGGGTCCTCCTCGGCGTACCCTCCGATCAGATTGCGGCCGTTCACAAGGGCGATCTTGTCGAATTCACGACCGATCAGGACCCCATCGTCAAGCATCTGGCTCGCGTCACCGTGATCAACCGTTCCGTCGATCCTGCCTCGAACACGGTTCAGGTTGAGGCGGTCGCTCTAAATACGGACCACTCGCTCCGCGACGACGGCTTCGTGAAGGCGGTTATCACGACCAAAACCGATGCCGGCGCGGTCCTCGGCCCCGCCGCCGCCATCGTGCAGAAAGACGAAAAGACGCTCGTCTATCTGGCCCAGCCGGACGGAACCGCCAAGGCTCAGGAGGTCAAGTTAGGCGCGAAGGAGGGCGATCGGGTCGAAATCCTCTCCGGGCTTTCTCCGGGTGAGACGGTCGTGACGACCGGCGCCTACGAGCTCGACGACGGAACCGAGATCAAGGTCGCCAAATGAGCGCGATCGAGTGGCTCTCCCACCATATCCGCGGCATCTTGCTGCTTGTGGCCGGGCTCTGCCTGCTCGGCATCTACCTCGTCTTCAAGCTGCCCGTCGCCATCTTCCCCGACCTGACCGTCCCCCGCATCATCATCGCGGCCGAGGGCGGCGACGCTCCCGCCGAGAACATCCTGATCGGCGTCACCAAGCCCCTCGAAGAAGCCTACAGCAGCATTCCCGGCCTCAAGCTCGTGCAATCCCAGACCGTGCGTGGATCGGCCGGCTTCACCCTGACCTTCGAAGACGGAACCGATATGGACCAAGCCCTCGCCCTCGTCCGGGCCAAGACCGACGAGGTAAGGGCGAGCCTGCCGCCGGCCGTCACCGTCACCGCCGAGCGGCTCAACCCGACCGTCTTCCCCATCCTCGACTACAGCATCACCTCCAAGACTCGCAGCTTGGCCGACCTTCGCGAACTGGCTCTCTACACGTTGCGCCCCCGGATCGCCCGCGTTCCCGGCGTGGCGCGCGTCCTCGTCAACGGGGGCGACGTCCGCGAATTCCAGGTGATCGTGTCTCCGGAGAAGCTCGCCGCCCAGGGTCTGTCGATCTCCCAGGTGGACGACGCCATTTCGAAGACGAACGACATCAACGCCGTTGGCAGCTACAACGAAGACTATGTCCGGTATCTCGTCATCGTCTCCGGCAGCCTGACCGGGGCGGATTCGATCCGCGACGTCGTGGTTGCGACCAAGAACCGGGTACCGGTGACGATCGGAGACCTGGGAGTCGTCCGCGAGGCGATCCAGCGTAAGACCGTCATCGCGACCGGAACCGGCCGCGAAGCGGTCCTCATGAACGTGATCCGGACGCCCCAGGGGAACACCGTCGAGGTCGCGAATGGCGTCCGCGCCGAGATCGCCTCCCTCCGGTCGTCTCTCCCGAAGGACGTCACCGTCGAGCCGTTCTACGACCAATCGCAGATCGTCTCGGAGTCGGAATCGAGCGTCGTCGAGGCCATCACGATCGGAGGCCTCCTCGCGCTGATCGTGGTCGCGCTGTTTCTCCGCAACGTCCGCGCCGCCTTCGTCACCCTCGTGATGCTTCCCCTGACGCTGCTCATAACCTTCGCGGCGCTGCGGCTGCTTCATATGACGCTGAACATCATGACCCTCGGCGCGATCGCGATCGCCCTGGGGCTGGTGATCGACGACGCGATCGTGGTCGTGGAGCACATCTACCTCGGTTTGGAGGAGGGCCATTCGCGGTTTCATGCCGTAATGCGCGGGCTGCGCGACATCACGCCCGCCATGGTCGGCTCTTCCTTCGCGACGATCGTCACCTTCGCCCCGCTCATGCTCTTACCCGGGGTAACCGGCGGCTTCTTCGCGCCCCTTGCTCTGACCCTGATCACCATGCTCGTGATCTCGCTTGCGCTCTCCCTCACCGTGGTGCCCCTTCTCGCGCGCTACATCTTTCCCGAGGGCATTGGGAAGGTGGAACACGCGAAGGATGGCCGGTTGATGAAGCTCTACGGCGGATTCGTGGGATTCATGCTGCGACGCCGCTGGATTCCCCTCGTGCTGATCGTTCCCCTCGCGGCCGGCGTGTACTTTGTGATGGGCCGGTTGCAGACCGGCTTCATGCCCGACTTCGACGAGGGGGCCTTCGTTCTCGACTACCGGATGCCTGCGGGCACCTCCCTCGAGGAGACCAACCGGGCCGCCTACCAGGTCGAGGATATCCTTGCCCATGAGGATGGCGTCGACCACTGGTCTCGTCTGACCGGCGCTCTCTCCGGCTCCGGCTTGGAGATCACTGCCCTGAACCAGGGCGACATGGTCATCCACCTGAAGTCGGGCCGCCGCCCCTCGATGGACGAGATCATGGACGACGTCCGCCAGAAGGTCAACTCCGCCATCCCCAACATGGACGTCGACGAGGCGGCCATTCTCGGAGATCTGATTGGCGACCTGGCCGGCGCGCCGTCGCCCGTCGAAGTCAAGATCTTCGGACCCGACATCGACCAGCTCAAAACCCTCGCCGAGGACGTGAGCGCGCGGATCGGCAAGGTCAAAGGCGTCGTGGACGTCGTCGACGGAATCACCGAAAGCGGCCCGGAGACGATGGTCCAGGTCGACCCGATCGCGGCGGGCGAGCACGGCCTCGACGCGGATTCCATCACGGCGGCCGCGGAGGGCGCGTTGGACGGCGACGTGCCGACGAACGTCAAGCGCCGAGACATTCTCGAACCGGTTCGCGTGATGTTCCCTTACCGGACGGAAAGGACTCTCGATTCGCTGTCCAATCTCCGGATCGCGAATCCAACCGGCCAGCTTGTTCCCCTCGAGGCCGTCGCGAAGGTCTACGTCGATCCCGGCTCTCCTGAGTTGGACCGCGAGAATCAGCGGCTGATGGACTCGGTGACGGCGCGGCTGGCGGGAACGGACCTGGGCTCCGCCATCTCGGCGGTGAAGGCGACGCTGCGCGACATGCCGCTGCCTCCCGGCTATACGATCGAGTATGGTGGCCTCTACAAGAGCCAGCAGGAGTCCTTCGCCGCACTCGGGGCGGTCCTGATCACCGCCGGCTGCCTCGTGTTCGCGATGATGGTTCTCGTCCTGCGTTCGTTCCGGATCGCGGTCTCCCTGTTCGCGGCGGCTATCCTCTCGTTGGCCGGGGTCGTCGCTGCCCTGTGGGTGACTTCCACGCCCCTGAACATCTCGTCCTACACGGGTGCGATCATGATCGTCGGGATCGTCACCGAGAATGGAATTCTCCTCTTCGACGAGTACCGTCGGCGAACGAAGCGACAGTCCGGAGAGACCCCGCTGGAAATGCTCAAAGCGGCGGGGATGGCTAGACTTCGGCCGATCCTCATGACGACGCTTGCCGCGATCACCGCGCTGTTTCCCCTCGCCTTGGGAATCGGCGCCGGCGCCGCGATGCAAAAGCCGCTCGCCATCGCCGTTATCGGCGGCCTCGCCTTCTCGACCCTCTTCACGCTCGTCCTGGCGCCGGTGCTTTATGCGACGCTCTTGGGCTCGGCGAGATCCAGGAAGTCGGCCGCGTAGCATCGGCTTCCAGCCCGTGGAAACCGCCCCGCTAGCCTGGGTTCACCTCGATCCTAAAGCTGCCAAGCATCCGCTTCAAGCCGACGATCGAAAGACCCGAAGCCTCCGCGCCCGCCTCGAACGATGCCTTGTTCGATCCGGGATCGAGCCAAATGCGTTTCTTCATCGCGGTCCCACCCGCCGTCCACTGGAGATCGAGCGGCACATGGAACGCGACGCCGTTCTGGGCCGGGTTATCCACGTCGACGACGATCGATCCGTCTTTCAGGGAAACCGATCCCGTAACCGCAGGCTGAGAGTCGCCATAGAACCACTCCTGGAAGAACTGGCTCCAAGACCGGCCGGTCACTTCCTCCAACACCTTCTCGAAGTCCTCGGTGGTTGCGCACTTGTAGCGGAAGCGCAGATTGAATTCGCGCAGCGCCTTCCACCACTCCTCGTCGTTATCGATGTAGGTTCGCAGCGTGTTCAGAATCCACGCGCCCTTGTAGTACACCCCGTTGTCGAATGCTTGGCTGGGCAGCGCATGCTCGCCGCGAAACTCCCGGAACTGCTTGGGAATCCCGCCCTTCATCCCCTCGAGCCACTCGTCCGCCTTGTCCCGGCCCTCGGTCTTCTCCAAGTAGACAGCCTCGGCATAGGTCGCGAACCCCTCATGGATCCAGAGATGCCCCCAGTCCTTGGCGGAGACGGCATTGCCCCACCACTCGTGAGCACACTCGTGAATCAGGATGTAATCGAACATCCGGTTCATTCCCCCGTAGCGGTCTTTCTCGCCGTGAACCGATGCCCACTTCGGGAACGTGTTGCCGTAGGAGACCGCCGTCGAGTGCTCTTCGCCCCAGAAGTCCGTCTCGACCAGCTTGAACCGCTCGTTCGGATACGGCCAAGGCCCGAAGGCCTCGCTGTACGCGCGAAGCATCCCCGGCGCATCCTGGAACTGCAGCTTCGCCTTTGGCACATCCTGAGCCAGCATGAAATAGGATGCGGGAACCGGCTTCGCCATGCCCGGAATCGTGATGCTGTCCTGGATCTCGATGTAGGGAGCGACGTCGAGGCAGATCGCATAGTTCTCGCAGGGATAGTCGTGCCGCCAGCGAAAGGTCGTCCACGGTCCTTTGGTCTCCTTGCTCGCGAGAACTCCGTTGCTGACCGCGGTCAGACCCGACGGCACCGTCGCGTTGACGAAGTAGTGGGCGGACTTGTCCTCCGGGTGCTCGTTGTCGTTCTTGCACGGCCACCATGAATCTGCGCCGAGAACTTGGCAGTCGGTCTGGACCCACGGTTTGCCATCCGGAGTCTCATGGAAGAAAATGCCGGTCTCTGCCCGGTCGGGCGGTTTGTAGCGGTACGCCACGGCAACCCGCGCCTCCTCGCCCGGCTCGAGCTTTCGGGGGAGACGGACGAAGATGTGATCGCCGGATCTCGTGAATTTCAGGGCTTCCCCGGCGAGAGAACTCGTCGGCGTGACCGGCGCCTTGACCCAATGGACGCCCTCCACCGTGCGGCCGTCGAGCAGATCCAGTTCAAACGTGTCGGCTTCCCGGGTGATCTTGGCGACCGTGGTCCCGACCCCGCTCAGCGTCTTCGTCTCGGGATTGACGGTGAGGTCCAGCCGGTATGTGTCGACGTCGTAGGAATCGTGAAGATCGGGAGCCGGCTGCGAGGCGAGCACGGTCAGGACGAGATTCGGAAGGAGGGGCAACATTCACCGCTAGTTTGCACCCGGAGACCGGAAAACGAGAAGGCCGGGGCCACTCGCACCGCCCTCCACCCAGCCATGCCCTGGGGTCCCAAGCCGCGCGGGACTGCCTCAACCTCGACGCTCAGGCCCCGGGGCCCCCGCCCACACTTGGAGACGAGCCGAATCGTCGCGAGGGCTTGCATCGGGTTGCCTCCGATTGTTAGCCTGCATGAGTGGCGAGAGCTTCGCAGGGCAGGCCCCTGCCGCTACGGGATCGCCTTCTTCGCCCATTAAGTGCTTAGCGAGAGCGCCAGGGGCAACCCCTCGCACCCCGCCCTCGGGTCACTCGTTCTTGGGTTTGGGAAAAGACGGCGGTTGAGTCTAGCCCCAA
>DATJYD010000456.1:0-3454 GCA_035499755.1 Fimbriimonadaceae bacterium | reverse complement strand
ATGTTCGCGAGCGAACTGGACAAGATCCGCAAGATGGAGCCGAAGTTGGTCCTCAGCAGCCACCTGCCGGCCGCGCCGGGACACATGACGGAACGGCTGCTGGCGTCCCTCGCGGCCGCCCCGACGGCTCAGCCATTCGTCGGACCCGACCAGGCAGCCCTCGAACAGATGCTCGAGCAGATGACGCAGGTGGCTTAGGAGCTGGTAGAAAGCCGGACTACTTCGCGCCACCGACGAGCTTCTGGAACCTCGGGTTCTTGCGCAGCGGATCGAAGTTGGGGTCGATATTCAGCCAGCCGGGCGACAGCAAGTACGGAATCTTCAGCAACTGCTCGAGCCGGTCGATCGCCTTCTCGTTCTCGCCGACGAGAACGTACGTGCGTGCAAGAAGGTGCTGGTTGTAGGCGCCGCCGTAGGCGTCTTTCGAGATCGGAAGCAGCTCGACGGCATGCTGTCCCTCCCGGATGGCCTCCTCCTTGCGGCCGAGGTAGGCGAGGGCGAGCCCGAATAGCGCGCGACTCTGACTGTCGTTCGGAGTCGATCGCAACGTCGCATCTAACGCTGCCCGTGCGACCTCCGCGTACTTCCGAACGTTGGCGGCGTCCGCCTGTAGGGCGTAGGCCTGTGCGAGACAGATCCCCCAGGTGGCGGGGTCGTCGAACACGCTTTCCGGGATACGAACCAGAAGACTTCGTTGGGTCTCGTCGAGAAGCCATGCGGCGTCCCACGTCTTCGCGACGAAGGTCACCAGCGCCGTCGGTTCGACCTCGGCGGGTGCCGCCGCGAGAGCCTCACGGGCCCGCGGAAGATTCCCCTCGCCGACATAGGTCAGGGCTCTGCCCTCGATCACGCTAAGGACTCCCGGCGAGATCTCCCTCGCGCGATCGTAAGCCTCGCGCGATTCCGGATAACGGCGCAGCCAGAGCAGCGCCAGGCCCAGCCGCCGGGCGGTCAACACCGACCGTGGATCAAGATTGGCGGCACGTCTCAAGTGCCCGACCGCCGCCTCCCACCGACCGAGAGACTCCTCGGCCAGCGCTGTGGCAGTCAACAGCTCCGCGTTGTCCGGAGCGTACCTTTGTCCCTCGGCAAATTGCCCGAGAGCCCTTCCGAATTCCCCGAGGACGTTCGCCAGATACTGGCCCGAGGCCAGATATCCCTCCGGGCGATTTGGAGCCAGGGCAACCGCCTTTTCCGCCGCGGCCCGAGCGCGCTCCTTGAATTGAGGGGTCGGCCCCGTGTTGACGTACAGACTCGAGTTCGCAAACGACAACCGCGCCCAGGCCTGGGCGAAGTTCGGATCGAGCGCCACCGCCTGTTCGTAGAACACGAGGGCCTTCTTGATGGACGGCGAATCGGAAGCTCCCATGGCTTTCGAGACGTCTTCCCCCTTGCGGAAGGCGTCGTAGGCCGCGAGGTTCTCGGTTGGCCTCTCGGAAAGCCGCTTCTCCTCCCCCGCCCCGAGGGCCACACCAAGAGCCTGCGCCACCTTCGACGCGATGTCCGACTGCACCTGGAAGACGTCCGTCAGCGCCGCGTCGAACGGCTGCTGCCACTTCGATGTCGGAGCATCCGGACGAGTCACGTCCACCAGCTCCGGACTCACATGGACTCGACTCGTGCCTCCGCTTTTCTCCCAGCGCACCGTGGCGGTCAGCAGGTAAGCGACATTCAGCTCTTCGGCAATCTGCTTCGGCGTCTTCGCGGTCTTCTTATAAGGCGTCGAGCTGCTCCGTGCGATGACTTGGAGCCCCGGGATCGAGGTCAGCTTGCCGCGCACCTCGTCCGCGATGCCGTCGGCGAAGTAGTCGTCCTCGGGAGCGCCGAGGTTCTCGAAGGGCAGAACGGCTACGCGCTTGACGCCGCTGGCCTCGCCGCCGCTGTGCCGCCCCCGGAGGAGAAGCACACCAACGATGGCGAGCGCGACGAGAACCGCGATCGCGATGAGAACCCTCCTCTTGCCGGCCGGTGGAACCGCGGGCTGCGGACCGGTCGCGAGACTTGGCGAGGACGTTTGCTCCAGGGCAAACTCGATGTCTCGCGCCGATTGGAAGCGCCGTCCTCGATCCTTCTCCAGGCAGTGCCTGATCATGTGGTCGAGGGCTGGTGAAATGTTCCGGCCCGAGTGCGTCAGCTCCGGCGGATCCTCCTTCAGGATCGCTGCGATCGTGTCGCTCGCCGTGTCACGCTTGAACGCCTTCCGGCCCGAGAGCATCTCGTACAGGATCGTTCCCAACGAGAAGAGATCCGAGCGGTGATCCACGGGCAGGCCCCGAACCTGCTCGGGCGACATATAGCCCATCGTCCCCATGACTGTCCCAGGCTCCGTGTGGCCCGAGCCCGTCGGTGCGCTCGTCTGCTCCTCGGCGTTGACCGCCTCCACCTTCTTCGCCAGCCCGAAGTCCAGGATCTTGACGCGGCCGTCCCTTGTGACGAACAGGTTCTCGGGCTTCAGGTCGCGGTGGACGATGCCCTTCTCGTGAGCGGCGGAGAGTCCTCTTGCCACCTGCAGCGCGTAATCCACGGCCTGCTTCTGTGGGATCGGGCCCGAGTCGAGCTTCCCGCGTAGCGTCTCGCCTTCCAGAAGCTCCGTGACGGCGTAGGCCGTCCCCTCGTGCGTCCCGAAGTCGAAAATGGAGAGGATGTTCGGATGCGAGAGCGCCGCGACCGCCTTCGCTTCCCGCTCGAACCGTGCCAGAGCGTCCGGGTCGGCGGTGACGGCCTGGGGAAGGACCTTGACCGCGACGTCCCGGTCGAGCTTCTTGTCTCGCGCCCGGTACACCTCCCCCATCCCGCCGGCGCCGAGCGGCGAAAGGATCTCGTAGAGGCCGAGACGGGTCCCTGCTGAAAGTGTCATCGAATGACCGTGGCGGGGATTTTATGCGAGAGCGTCCAGGCCGCGCGATAGAGGCTGTGCCCAAGCCATTCAGCCCCAGAGCGCGCTAGCCTGGCAGTGGCAACGCAACGGCAATCGGTCCCAGACAGCGCCCTGGCGTTCGATACAGCTACAAGCGAAGGGTTTCGATGAGAGCTGACAGTGCGGCCGGCTGCTGCCGCCGACTCGGGTAGTAGAGGAAAAAGCCCGCGAAGGGCGGGCACCAGTCCTCGAGGACACGCACCAGTGCGCCGCTCGCGAGATGCGGCGCCACGTGCTCCTCCAAGGAAAAGGCCAGACCTACTCCATCGATGGCCGCACGGATCGAGATCTCCACGTCGTCGACGTTGAGCGGCCCGTCCACGGCAACGGTGAGGGACTCGTCGCCCTTGTCGAACTCCCACCGGTACACGCCGGCGGATCCGAGGCGAATGTTGATGCAGCGGTGGCGCGCCAGATCGCGCGGCGATTCCGGTTTGGGGCGCGACTCGAAATAGCGGGGCGAGCCCACTACGGCCGGCCGGTGATCCCGCGACACCCTGACCGCAATCATGTCGCGCTCGATGAACTCCCCGAGAT
>DATJYD010000455.1:0-3460 GCA_035499755.1 Fimbriimonadaceae bacterium | reverse complement strand
GTCGTTGGCCAATCGGACTCAAAGGACTACTATGGAGCCTGAGCGGCGACTTCGAAGGAGAAGCGGTTGAGCATCGCGCGAGGAGAATCGGAAACCCAAGCAATCGGCCGGACGCGCAGACGAGTCCGGCTGCGCGAAGTCACGATCCTCGTTTCTGTCCTCGTTTGCTACGGCATCTTCAGCTACCTCAATCCGAGGTTCTTCACGATCGATGCCGGGCTGGCCATGCTCCAAAGTGCGGCCATCGATGGGCTCGTCGTCATCGGAATGACGATCGTGATCGTCGCCGGCTGCTTCGATCTTTCGGTCGGTTCGACGATGGCCCTCGCGGGGCTGGTTACCGGTCTGACTCTGGATGGAAACGTGCCGGTGACGGTAGCGGTCCTGGCCGGCCTCATCACCGGCGCCGTCGTCGGAGTCGTGAACGGGCTGCTCGTCACCCGGCTAAAGGTCAACCCGTTCATCACGACTCTCGGCACGATGAGCATTCTGCGGGGAATCGTGCTCGTCGCGACGAAGAACAGCTACCCGACCGGATTCTCGAATTCCTTCGGCAACTTGGCCTGGGGCAAGCTGTACGTTCTGGGCCCGCGCTTCAGCGGCATTCCCCTCCCGATCGTCTATCTCGTCGTCGCCACGATCATCGCCGACATCCTCCTCCGTCAGCTTCGCTATCTTCGGCAGGTCTACTTCATAGGAAGTAACGCGGAAGCCGCGAACCTGACCGGCATCAAAGTCGACCAGGTCAAGCTCTTCTCCTTCATCCTGATCGGCGTTCTCGCCGCCGCCGCCGGGATCCTCACCACTGCCAAAGCCGACGCCGTCGACCCGAACGGAGGCACCGGCGCGGAACTCCGCGTTATCGCCGCCGTCATCGTGGGAGGGGCCAGCCTCTCGGGCGGCAAGGGAACGATCCTCGGCTCGTTCCTCGGCCTCATGCTGATGCAGGTGATCTCGACCGGCCTCGTCTTCGTCAAGGTCCCTCCCGAGGCCCAGCTTGTCGCGGTGGGCACGGTTCTGATCCTCGCCGCCGTCATCGATCAAGCCGGGACTTCTCTCGGTAAGAACTTTATTCCCGCGCTTACGCGAACAAAAAACAAGAAAATGGAACGCATCGTCAACGTGGCGCTCGCCGTCGTCATCGTGATCCTACTGCTCATGCGCTTCTCGCCGGGCGGCGCAAGCACCTTCGCGGGGAAGACCGCCGTGAGCGGCAAGAGGCAGACCTACGTGGCCATTGCCGCGGCAACCGGCGGGCCCTACTGGATCGACTCGAAAGCGGGTCTGCGCGACAAGGCGGCCGAGCTTGGAGTCGACTGCGTCTTCGAGGGCCCGACGACGGTCGATGTGAACTCGCAGATGGACTACATCAAGAAAGCGATCGCGCAGAGAGTCGACGGGATCATCATGATCCCAATGTCCAACGAACTGACGCCCGCCATCAACGAGGCCGTCGACGCGGGAATCCCGGTCGTTTGCGCGGATGCGGATGCGCCGTCGAGCAAGCGCTTCTCCTTCGTCGGCACCGGGAACTTCAACGCGGGGGTGGAGGGCGGCAAGCGGCTCGCCGAGTTGATCGGCGGCAAAGGCGAGGTCGCCTTGATCTACATTCCCGGCGCCGACAATCTCATCCAGCGGGTCGATGGCTACAAGAAGGCCTTCGAGGCTTACCCGGACATCAAAGTCGTCGCCATGGGCAACGACCAGGGACAGCCGGACATCGCGGCGCAGCAATGCCGCGCGATTCTGCAAGCACACCCGAATCTCGCCGGGTTCGGCTGCGTCGCCGCGACGGGAGGGCAGGGAGCGGCTCAGGCCGTCAAAGAAGCGGACAAGGTCGGTGCCGTGAAAATCGTGGCGATGGATCGCGACAAGACGACCCTGAACTACATCAAGGAGGGGGTTATCCAGGCCTCGATCGCCCAGCGGACCTACTCGATGACCTACATCGCGCTTCAGCTTCTCTACAATTTGCGGAACGGCGACATCCACATGGTCGGAGACTGGCGCAAGGTGGGCGTCAACCCACTTCCGCCGAACGTCGACACCGGCAGCTTTCTGATCACAAAGGACAATGTGCGGTTTTTCGAGAGGTGATTCGGCGGCCCAGGAAGTGTTTGACCGCTCATTGGATGCAACGGGCAATTCTGGATCCGGCGAAGACACCTCACTAGGTCGGCAATCGAGGGGCGGATGATAGCGTCTAAGAGACAACGGGAGATCACATACGACTTTGCCAAGCGCGCCCTGCTCGCGTTTTGCTTCCTGTTCGCGGCTGCAGCGGTGCCGATGATCTCCAAGGCGCTGGGCCTTCGCGGACCGGCATGGGAGTCAGCCCGAACCGCTACCGTCTTGCTGGTCGGATTGGCATGGTACTCATTCTGGAGACCTCGCCACCCGGGTTCAATCGGGGTCGGTTTTCTGATCGTGCTATGGACGGCGGTGGCGGCCATTTGGGTTGCGGTCATCGTCAACAGCTCTGAGAATCGGCAAGTTATCGGGGAGTCCGTTTCCATTGCCTCCACGATCCTTGCGGCCGAGTGCACCCTCCGACACGTGACCCGCACGAACTCCGAAAGGATGCGGGACCGACCGTGAATCCCCCCGCCCTGACCCTGAACGGCATCTCCAAGAGCTTCGACGGAGTCGAGGTTCTCCGCGGGGTCGATTTCGACCTCGAGCCAGGTGAGATCCACGCTCTCGTCGGTGAGAACGGGGCCGGCAAGAGCACGCTCATGAAGGTGGCGGCAGGGATCCACCATCAAGATTCCGGCTCGATGACTCTCCTCGGCACGCCGTTCACGCCGAGGAACCCGTTCGACGCCTTGCATGCGGGAATCGCGATGGTCCATCAGGAGCTGAGCTTGGCCCCCGATGTGACGGTGGCCGAGAACATCCTCACCGGCCGGGAGCCGCTTCGGGGCGGGTTCATTCGTTGGGGGAAGCTTTATGCCCGAGCCGAAGCTCTCCTGACGGAGTTCGAGTTGAACGTCGCGCCGGATTCCCCGGTTTCTACCCTCGGCGCCGGCTACCGGCAGATCGTCGAGGTCCTCAAGGCGCTCGCTTCCGATCCTCGCATCGTCATCTTCGATGAGCCCACATCGTCGCTGGAAGCCCATGAATCGGACCTTATTCTCCAGACGATCCGCCGCCTCGCCGATCGGGGCATCTCGGTCGTCTACATCTCACATCGGATGCAGGAGGTCTTTCAGATCGCGAGCCGGGTGACGGTTCTGCGGGACGGCGGACTGGTCGCCACCAAGACAACTGGCGAGACGAGCATCGAAGAAGTCGTGAACGCGATGGTCGGGCGCGAGATGAGCGCGATGTATCCGCGGAAAGCCGGGGACCTTGGCGAGGCGCTGCTTCATGTCGAAGGGCTGAGCCGAAGGGGCAAGTTCCGAGACGTCACGTTCACCCTCCGTCGCGGCGAGATCCTCGGCCTTTCCGGCCTCGTCGG
>DATJYD010000454.1:0-4435 GCA_035499755.1 Fimbriimonadaceae bacterium | reverse complement strand
GCGATGAATGAAATCCGGAGATTGAGTGCTCGCGCGCAGGACAAGCGAGTCGCTCCCATCCTTCAGGAGAATATCGACCGTTTGCGCGCCGCTGTCGACGAGCAACTCGGCGGCCACTTCGGACAGCAGCTCATCCTCGCTCTCAGCTAGGCTCAGGGGCCGAAGTAGTCGCTTGGCGGTTTCGAGGTCGAGCATCCGCTTTCAGTATGAAGCGGCGAGCCGTCTCATAAGCGCCGTCCGGTTTGCTGTGAATCAGAGAGAAGCCACCGACGGGAAGAACTGCGGGGGGAATGAGGAGGTCCATGTGCCCCAGCATCCGGCCAATCTCCTTCGACCCCGGATTGATTCGGGCCAGCGTAACATGGGCGGCGAAAGGCTTCTCATCGAGTTCGGGCGCGAAGGGCCGGGCTGCCTTCGCCACCTTGCCCGCAAGATCGGCGACCCGGCCCGTGTCCCCTCCGAATCCCACCCAGATCACCCGCGGCCTCCGCATGTCTGGAAAACAGCCTAGTCCGTCGAGATGCAGTTCGAAGGGCGCTCCACAGACCCCGTCATCGAGGGCGGCAATCAGGGACGGCAGGTTTGACTCGTCGACGTTACTGAGGAAGGCGAGGGTCAGATGCAGCTTCTCGGGACGTACAAACCGCACGCCCTGGCGAGCGATCGCTCCGGACAACCGTTCCCAGACCTCCAACACCGCGTTCCTTGCTTCTCCCGACAATTCGATCCCGACAAAAAGCCGCATGCCGTGGGAAGAGACGAACCGCGTCGACCTTACGCTTTCCGCCTTCGCCGGCCGTTTCCCCGCCGTGGGCGGCGCACTGGGGGTTTCGTCTTTTCTCCCAGGGACCCGGAGAGGCGAAGGGCGCAATACAGGGCGATCCCAAGGGATACGATCTCCCCGACCGCTCTGGTTTCGAGGAAGAGCCCCAGGATGCCGCCCGAGCCGTGAAAGATCAGGTGAAGCCAGAGCGCCCAGCGCCGGCTACGCCAAGTTCCGACCACCCAGCACAGCACAAAGATCGTGGCCAGAAGCAACAAAAGCGCGACCGCCAACGTGTACTTCGCGTCGTTCAGGTACTTCCACGCCTCGCCGGGATATTGCTTCTGAATGTCCTTCACAAACGGCGGCTTTGCCACCAGTGCCGCCCCGGCGGCAATCAGGACGGAACTCGTGCCGAGGCAGCAACAGGAACCGAGGAGCTGATAGGCGGCCAATATCCGGTCGCCGATGTAGGGTTTGTCGCTGGCCTTCCTCTTCCCCACCGTTGAGAGGAGACGATGCTCCGGACGGCAAAGGACCACCGATCGCGCCTTCCACGTTTTTGGTACACAGATCGATCCAGTCTCGTAACGCCCGCGTCGTAGCCCTTGGGTTTGCGGTTCAGTACCCGATCGTCTCAACCTGCGGCTGACTGTGCGTAACCGGCCCTGCCGATGCCTCGTCCGATGCGTGGAGGATATGCACGATGAATAGACTGTTTCGTTTTCTTTTGGTAGGCCTTGGCGGCGGGATCACGGCGGCGGCCCTTGGGCAGGGAGGCTTTGGAGGGGGAGGCTTCGGCGCTGGCGGCGGGAACATGGGGGAGAGCTACGACCGTTCCGTTCAGGGGATCGAATCCGTCATTTCCTCCTACCTGACGGGAGAGGAAGTCAAGAACATCCTAACGCCCGGCGAGTTCAGCGAATGGCCGATCACGTTGAAGGCGGGGCAGGTCGTTATCGCCGAGGCGAGGAGCGATGCCTTCGATCCCGCTCTCGAGGTTGTAGCCGCCGACGGCAAGAAGGTGCTGGCTTCCAACGACGACCGCTATCCCGGCGATCAGCGTCCGCTGCTCCTTTGGCGATGCGATCAGTCGGGTTCCTACTCGCTCCGGGCAAGGTGCTTTCACGACAAGTCGGGCGGTCAGTTCTTCCTGAGAATGAAGATATTCGATTCCGTCGATTCTGGCCAAGACATCCTCTGCAAGTCGTCGCGGGACGCCCAGGGGGCTTCGTTGCGACCTTCCTTCCTAATCCGAATTCCGATGAAGGCAGGTGCGATCAAAAGGATCGGGTTCGGCCATGACGGCGAGGCAGGCTACGTAACGGCCGAACTGCGCGGCGCTATTTCGCCGACCGGCCTGCCCGACGCGAACCTCGGTCGATCCCTAAGCGGAATCCTTCGAGACGTCATCGTGGCGCCGGTCGACGGCGACTACTACGAAATCGCCTACGCGAACGGGGACGATGTGAAGATCGACCCGATCGTGAGCGACATCGCCCCGAAACGGCTGACCGAGCAATCTGCGGCCTCCCCCGCCAATGCGCCGGCCGGTTCGGTGGCAGTTTGGGAGTTGCCGGTCAAGGCCGGCGACGTCCTGCGAGTGTCGATTAAAGGCGCGCGGTACGACTCCCGTATCCTCGTCATGGAAAGGCCGGACTTTGCCGCCTACGACCTATCGAAGCCGGACAGCAACCCGTTTTATCCCAAGACAACGAAGTCCGGAGACGAGGAGAATCCGGTGCTCACGCGCCTCCCCTCGCGGGCGCTCGATGGGCGGGTTTGTGTTTTCGCGGCTAGCCGCGATGCAGCCGTATGGATCGCCACCGCGGGGACGGGCGACGTCGGGAAGGAGTACACGCTGACAGTCGAGCCCGCCTGCCGCGAGTTTTCCGAAGGCAAGAGCTTCCAAGAGCGATTGCAGGTCGGTGGTGCCGACTATTGGTCCTTCGATGCAAATGCCGGGGACGTGGTCGCGATCGACTCGTCTGCCTCCGCATTCACCGAGGAATGCGTCGTCAGAGATCCCAAGCTCGAAGTCACCGAGAAGGGCTTCGAAAACCCGGACGAAAGCCGCGTGAAGCTCGACGTCATTGCCCAGAAGTCGGGCCGTTACCTCGTCTCCATCTCTTCGATGGGAGTCGGAGGGGGAGGAGATTACAAGCTGTCGCGGAAAGTGATCCACCCGTCGGAGTTCCGCGTCGGCTCTCCGGCTCGGGGTGACTTCTCCGACGGCCAGGTTCACGTGTGGAAGTTCTCGGCGACTCCGGAAAGACCGCTGCTTCTTCGGTGGCACGCCACCGGCCAGGTCATGAACCAGGTCACCGACGATAAAGGTCAATACACGCTGCTCAGCCTAGACCCCGTGGACGACCAGACATCGTACGCGATCGTGAAGGTCACGCAGCCGATGACCTACATGATTTCCCTGTATCCCAACGATCCGAAAGCCAAATACGAGCTCGAACTGACCGAACTGAAGAAGTAGGCGCGCGCCCGGGAAGATATCTCGGGATCGCGTCAAATGCCCAAGCAATGCAATTCGCCTAATGACGCGTGGCACCTGGCCCGACAATTCAGTGGGACCGCGCAAGGCACACGATGAGTACCTATCAACGAATGGGCGAGTTTATGCTCGGGAAGGGCCTAATCACGAAGGCTCAACTCGACACGGCAGTTGAAGCGAGAACGCGCAGCCATTTGCGGTTCGGCGAAATACTAGTAATACTTGGGTACGTCGAAGAGTCCGAGGTCACTCGCTGCCTCGCCGAACAATATCAGCTTCCCGTCGCGAACCTCGAGAAGATCCGGCCGACTCCCGAGGCTCTTGGCATCGTCTCCAGCCTCTTCGCGATGTCCCGGCTCTTCTTGCCGGTTGCCGTCACCGACGACATCGTTTATGCCATCATTTCGGACCCGATCGATCTGGAGTTGACCGACCAGATCATCCGCGACACCGGCCGCCGGTTGTGCCTGGCCATTGCCTCGCCCCGAGAACTCACGGAGGCGATTGCTCAATTCTATGATCTGCCCGGCACCGCGAATCCCGACCCTCCCAAGGCCACGAGGTCGCGGGCGAGAAGGTCGAAGTTCAGGTTCAACGACCAAACCGATCGCCAAGAACTCTTGGCCGCTCTCGCCGATTTTGTCGAAAGACAGCCGGCTGCTTAGGCCACGTTCACTATGCATAGGATAGCCATTACGAGTGGAAAGGGCGGTGTCGGCAAGACCAATCTCGCCGCCAACCTGGGCATCGCTCTCTCGCAATTGGGATCGCGCACGATTCTCTTCGATGCCGATCTTCAGCTCGCCAACGTCGACGTTGCGTTGGGTATCCAGCCGCAGTTCACCCTTCAACACGTGGTTTCAGGCGAGCGTTCTCTCTCCGATGCCGTCTCTGCCGGCCCCGGCGGGCTCAAAGTGGTCGCCGGAGGCTCCGCGATCTCGACCTTGATGGCGGCCGGCCCCAAGCGCATGGGGATGTTCTTCGATCAACTGGAAACCCTGTCGCTCGAAGCAGATTTCCTCCTCTTCGATACCAGCGCCGGTCTCGACAACCGCGTCGTCGCATTTTGGAAAGCCTCCGACGAGATCTTGGTCGTGACCACCCCCGATCCCACGAGCGTCACCGACGCTTACGCGACCATCAAGGTCGCAGCCCGTCGCGCCCCC
>DATJYD010000453.1:0-2252 GCA_035499755.1 Fimbriimonadaceae bacterium | reverse complement strand
CTTGCCGGGCGAAGTCCACATCTGCCAGTTCTTGATGTAACCGGAGATGGAGTTCGCGAAGATCTCCTGTCGGAGCGTCGGGTTGGCGGTGGCATTGCGATCCCACGGAGTCGTGAAGAGCGTGGTGCCGTTGTCGCCGGGGACGGTCCAGGGGAAGCAGTCGTCGACGTCGCCCATGTACATGATCACGGCGAGGTTGAGCTGCTTGTTGTTGCTCAGGTCGGCTGTCTTCTTGGCAGCGGCTTTAGCCTGCGCAAAGACTGGAAAGAGAATAGCAGCGAGGATGGCGATGATCGCGATGACCACCAACAACTCGATTAACGTAAAGGCATGCTTCATGAATCTTCTCCTATATGAAGATGGAGTTAAATTTGACAAGTTGACATTATATCTTGCTTTCCGGATTCCGCAACGTGAAATAAGAGAATTGTCAACTTTGCGGCCGATTGCACAATTTCGCTTCAACGGCTCGAACGATTCGGATGGCTGTCGCCGTCTATTGTCTCTTCCCCGGCGCGCCGCCTCAGGCTCGGCGAGTTGGAGGCTACGGTCCGGGTTCTACGATCCTCCGCACTTTGCGTGCCAAAGATGTACCAAGAAAAGTCCGGAGGATCGCAATCGGATAGGTTTCCTTGGCTATCTGCGAACCAATAGGGAGGGGTAATCCGTCTACCCGCGGGCGGACCCGCGCATAACTACCGGGAGGACCGGCGCCTCCTCTTGCTCCGCGACGCGTCGCGAAGCAGCCGTGCTGAATTGGAAGGTGGTTTCGGCGTCCCGCCGATGTCCGAGGTCCTTCGCTTCGAACCTCGCCCGGCTCGGTTCTCCGCTCAGGATGACGATCTGCTCGCCTGCCAGACGGCCAAAGCCGGGGCGCGGTAGGCGGGAATGACAGGCTCTAACCCGGGCCGGCGCGTTCGGTGTCCCGCAGGTGCACTTGGACGATCGAGTCGGCCATCTGGACGACGGTCGACTCCTTCGTGGCCCGCAGTTTGTCGATCAGCTTGTCCATGGTGTCCTCATCGACCGGACCGTAGTATTGATCCCCGACCTGAAGAACGGGAGCGCGGTCGCAGGCATCGAGGCATTCGACTTCTTCGAGGGTGAAGAGGCCGTCTTCCGTGGTCTCGCCGTTGGCGATCCCCAGCTTGCGGGAAATGTAGTCGCGGATCCGGTAGGCGCCGCAGACCTGGCAGGTCAGGCACGTGCAGACTTCGAGTTTGTGGCGGCCCGGCTTGTGCTCCGTGTTGTACATCGTGTAGAAGGTGGCCACGCCCTCGACTTCGGCATAGCTTCGATGAAGCCGTAGCGCGACTTCCGCGATCGCTTCGCCCGGGAGGAAGCCGCCGTATTCGCGCTGAGCGATCCAGAGCGCGGGAAGAATGCAGGCCTTCTCTTCCGGGTAATGGGTCTTGAGGGCCTCCAACTCGGCTATCGCCTGAGGGGTAAACCGCAGGGTCACCTCCTCCGGCTTCGGCGCCTGCGGCCGCCGGTCGCCCTCAACCTGCTTCAATTCGCGCATGGGTCAGAGGATACCGCCGGATTCCGCCCATCATCGTCGCCCCTACCGGTCGATCTCGCCGAGCACGATGTCGATCGAGCCGATGATCGCGATGACGTCGGCGATGAGGCGGCCGACGGCGAGGATCTCGAGCGACTTCAGGTTCATCAGGGACGAGGGCCGCTCGTGCCAGCGGTAGGGGCGGTTGCTGCCGTCGCTCACGATATAGAATCCCAGTTCCCCCTTGGAACCCTCGACCGCCGCGTAGGCTTCGCCGACCGGCGGCCGGTAGCCCTCGGTAAACAGCTTGAAGTGATGGATGAGGGACTCCATCGAGGTGTCCAACTCCGACCTCGGCGGCGGCGCGATCTTCCGGTCGCTCGTGGCGACGGGCCCGTCCGGCAGGTTGTCGATGGCCTGGCGGATGATCTTCGCGGATTCCTTCATCTCCGCGATGCGAACCAGGAACCGGTCGTAGACGTCGCCACGGCTCCCGACCGGGATCGCGAAATCGAAGTCCTCATAGCTGCTGTAGGGGTTGCTCTTGCGCAGGTCCCATTCGACGCCGCTCGCTCGCGCGATGGGGCCGGAGCAGCCGAGTTCCAAGGCCTGCTTCCCGGTCAGCACTCCGATGTCGTAGGTGCGTTCCTTCCAGATCGGATTCTCGACGAGGAGGCCTTCGACGACGCCGAGCTCCTCATCGAACTGGCCCAGGAACCACCGGAGCCGCTCCTCGAAAAGCGGGGGCATA
>DATJYD010000452.1:0-2815 GCA_035499755.1 Fimbriimonadaceae bacterium | reverse complement strand
TCAAGTCGTTCACCGATACGGAGGCCGTCCTTCGGCAATGCGAGGGCGCCTTGGGGCAGTTGCGGCTGGAGGAGGATGGGCTTGGCGGGCGTTCGCGGGCGCTCCTGGCGGAGCGAGCCGCTCTGGAGGGCCGCAAGCGAGGAATCGAGGCGACAATCCAGAGCCATGAGGGGCTGGCGCTAGGAAGCAAAGCGGTGGTGGAGGCCGGCGAGCGGGGACGACTTGCCGGGCCCTTCACGCCGGTCGGGGACGCCATCCAGACAAGTCCCGCATACGCGCACGCCATCGAGGTCGCGTTGGGGGCCTCGGCCAACGATCTGATCGTATCCGCCATGCCGGCCGCGGTGGCGGCGATCACCTACCTCACCGAGAGGAGTCTCGGTCGGACCACCTTTCTGCCCGCGTCGTCGATGCGCTCGACCTTTCCGGTGGACCGCGCGCTCGCCGCGCAGCCCGGGGCAATCGGTTGGGCTAGCGATCTGGTGATCGCGGACGAGGGGCAGCGGCCAGTGATCGAAGTTCTCCTCGGAGGCGTCCTGGTTGTATCGGATTTGGACGCCGCGCTCGGCCTTGCGGATTCGAGCGGGTGGGAGAAGATCGTCACGCTGGGGGGCGAACTGCTCCATGCGTCCGGCGCGATCGCCGGCGGTCGCGGGGCGAAGCAACACGGCGGGCTCGTTCAGCGCAAGACGGATCTCGCGGAACTGGAGGCGCAGATCGACGGCCTTGGCAAGAAGATCGAAGCGAGCTCCGACGAGCTGGCTCAGGCGGGCAAGCAGCGGCAGGTCCTGCTTGCCGAGGCGGCAACCGCGAAGCTCGAGCTTTCCGATCGGAGCGCCGTTCTGAGTGAGGCGCGGGAGTTTTTCCGCACTCTGGCGTCGGAGCTTCAGGTGGCGGAGCGCTCTCGGGAGAAGCTGGTTAGAGAGGTCGAGGCCCTTTCCTTGGAGCCCGAGATTCCACCCCAGCCGGATCTGGAGGGCCTCCAAATCGCTCGCGATTCGCTCATGAACGAATTCGCGGCACGTGCCGCCGACGCCGAGCAGGCGAAGCGCCGGCTCATAGAGGCCGAAGGACGCCTCGATCAAGCGAGGAAACGGACGACGGCCGCTTCGAAGCGGTTCGAGGCGGCTCGGGCTAGCGAGGCTCAGAGAAACGCCCGATTGGCCAGTCTGGACCCGGAAAGAAACAAGGTCCGGTTGGAGATCGAGAAGCATCGTCGCGAATCCGCGGACTCCGCCGCGCGGCGAGGCCAGACTGAAATCGAATTGCAATCCGCCCAGCAGGAAAAGGACGTCCATCTGCGCGAGGGCATCCGCCTGTCGGAAGAGGTCAAAGCCGTGCGAGCGGCTCTTGCCGCGATGGGCGAAGCGAATCATCAGGCCGAGATAAGCCGGGCGCGGGCCGACGCGAAGCGCGCGGCGGCGGGCGAGCGCCTGATCGAGGAATACGGCATCACCGAGGTAGAGGCCCTCGCACGGGAGGCGTCGGTCGAGATCCCGGCGGACGCTCAGAACGTTGCGAGCCGGCTGCGCCGCGAGATCCGGGCGATGGGCGACGTGAACGTCGGGGCGATCGAAGCCTACGAACGCCTCGATACCCGTCATGGCGAGCTATCGGCTCAGCGGGCGGACATCGTGGAAGGCATCGAGCAGGTTCGCGCCAGCATCGTGGAACTGGACAAGCTGACGCGTGACCGGTTTGTCGAGACGTTTGAGAAGGTTGAAGCCGCCTATCGCGATATGTTCGAGAAGCTGCTCGGGGGCGGTGAGGGGAGGATCTTCCTCGACAATCCAACCTCTGTGCTCGACACCGGCATCGGAATCGAGATCACGCTCCCCGGCAAGAAGAAGCAACGCCTCGAGTTGTTGAGCGGCGGAGAAAGGGCGCTTTGCGCGACCGCATTCCTATTCGCGCTTCTCAAGGTCAAGCCTTCCCCTCTCGTCGTCCTCGACGAAGTCGACGCGCCGCTCGATGGGCGAAACGTGGAGCGCTTCGGCGATCTACTGGAGGAGTTCATCGAAGGGACTCAGTTCATCGTGATCACCCACAATCGGACCACGATCGCCCGGGCTCCCGTTTGGCTCGGCGTCACTATGCAGGAGCCCGGGGTCTCGACGCTAATCCCGGTTCGATTGCCTCACGAGCCGACCCCGGCGGAACGGGTTGGGTCGGCGGTCGTCAGCGCCAACTGAAACCCTGCCGTTGCGGGGCGGTCTTCGTTAGAGTCAGAACCGCCAATAAGAAGCCCCCTGATACACGGTCGGCCCTGTGTAGACGGTCCAACCCGAGTTGGGCCAGCCAAAGGACGGGACGTTGATGAACGACGGCTGCGGCACGTTCCCGAATGGGGAATAGGTGAACGGACCGGGAACGAAGTTCACCCAAGGGCCGACCGCCGACTGGGCCATTTCTCGCTGCCGCTCGGCGTACCAGTTGGGGGCAAGGGCGACTTGGAATGCTCCTTCCTTGGTCTGAATCGTCATCAGATCGGTTGGACCGGTCACGGGATCCACATAGGAGTCGACGTTGGTGACGGTCCCGCGCAAGATCGGCTGCTCAGGCGGCGCCACCTCTTCGGCGTATGTCTCATTCCAGTCCGGGTGGCCGCTCGGACTGCGCAATGTGAGGATCTCCTTACCTTTGGCGATCCGCTGGGCGAGCACGACCTCGTCATGGCCGATCATCACCTTCGAGCCCCTGACCCTCACGGTGTCGTTCATGGAGATCGAAATGGGCTGGCGGCCGACGTAGGAATCAGGGCCGAGATCGACTTGCCAGGTCGTGCCATCCGCGGTTCTGACGAGGATGGAATCGA
>DATJYD010000451.1:0-12587 GCA_035499755.1 Fimbriimonadaceae bacterium | reverse complement strand
CGCGGCGACCGTCACAGCCAAAGCGATCGAGGCCGCAGCGACCACTCCGATCGGCAAGTCGATCATGGACGTTCATCCGGCCGCGATTCGAGATCCGACTCCTCTTGGTCCCGCGACCACTCCGACAGCCGGCCCCAGCGTGACGGCAATTGGACAAGGGATCGCTCCGACAGCGGATCTCGACGGGACAACAACTGGACGAATCGCGACAATAGGAGCAATTCGAATTGGGACCATCGAAGCGATGGGCACGCCGATCAGGGCGACGTCTTCCGGAGCAGACGCCCGGACACGTCAGACCATTCGTGGAACCGGGAGCCGGATCACGACTGGCGCCGCGGCGACGACCACTTCGACGTCGGCTATCGGAACGTCCACTTCTTCCACGACCGGCCATTTGTGGAATACATCGGGAGTCGGACCGATTGGAACGACGTCGCGGTGTTCTGCGGGTTCGTCGGGCTCATGGGCTACCTCGACCACGACGACTTCCTTTGCTTCGCGGGGTCGGCCGGTGCGCTCTACGCGCTCTGGCGTTATGACGACGATCTGGCCTGCGACGACCCTTACCGCCATGCGCGTGCCTGCTACTTCAGTATGCCGTTCTTCTATCGGGACGGCGTGAGGTTCGAGCGGCACATCGTGCTCCGCGACGGCGTCCGCTACTACCAGTTCGTCCGCTGCTAAGCTCGCGGCTCGCCCCATCTTAATAGGTCTCGTGGAGTTCCATGAGACCTATTCTCATTCAACCGGCTGCCGTACGCTGTTCGTATGAGGTCCTGGCTGGTTGCTCTTCTTGCCGTCATGTTGCTGTCCGCACGAGCCGCTCCGGGACAGGCAACTCCACAGTCGCGCAGTTACCGGATGGGATTCAGCCTCGTCGGTCCACGGTTCGACGTGCCAACGTTCCTGAAGACCATCGAGGAGTGGTCGAGACATGGAGACGCGGCTATCCAGCAGCAAGACGTTCCCTGGCGAGTTCTTCTCAGCGGAGGCGACGCAGAGACTTGGGTGAATGCGAACGTCGTTCCGTTGATGAACCGGTATCGGTCCCACGGCTTTATGGTCGTGTGCACGCTCGACCTGGGTAACGGGATCGACCGGACCCAGGAAGCCAAGGAACTCGTGGAAATGAAGCGGAGCATCGCCGAGCCGGAGGTGCAGAAGGCCTTCGTCGATTTCGCGGCCGCCTACGCCAAGATTGTCAAGCCAGAGTATCTCGGGCTTGGCTCGGAGTTGAACCTTCTGCGCGATCACCTGCCAGACAAGACGAACGACGCCATGGTCGCGATGTGCGCCGAAGCCGCGAAGCGAGTCAAGCAAGTGTCGCCCGAGACGATCCTCTACGTCAGCGTGCAGGCCGAGTGGGCTTGGGGGAGGCTCGGAGGCGTAGGCGGCGACTACAAGGGCTGCGAAGAGATCTTCAAGGACTTTCCCTTCATCCAGGCCCTTGGAGTATCGAGCTATCCCGCGTTCGGCTGGGGCGATCCCAAGCAGTTGCCGATCGACTACTTCCGCCGCCTGCTCGGCGGACGGAGCCTGCCCGTGCTGATGGTGGAGGGCGGTTGGCCCTCGACCGACGTCCCTGGCGCGAAGTCGGATCAGGACAAAGAAGCGCGCTGGCTCAAGAGGCTGTTCGCGATCCTGGATGACTGCCACGCGTCGTTCGTCGGCCTTCTCATGTACACCGATCTCGACTTGCCCCACATTCCGGAGCTCAAGGGGACGATCATGCCGATGTTCGCGACGATGGGGCTGGTCGACATCGACTACAAGCCCAAACCGGCGATGGCGATCTGGGACGAGGCATTTCGCCGGCCCTGGGTGAGGGTCAAGGATTGAGGATTGGAGGATTGAGGATTGGAGGATTGGAGGATTGAGGATTGGAGGATCGAGGATTGAGGATCGAGGATTGGAGGATTGAGGATTGAGGATCGGAGGATTGAGGATTGGAGGATTGAGGATTGGAGGATTCGCCGCCCTGGGTACCCTTGAGCCGTGGACTTCGAGTTCACCGTCGAAGGCAAGCAGGACGGGCATGTGAACATGGCCCGCGACATCGAGCTTCTCGAACTTGCCGAACGGGGCCGAGTGGGGTGCCGGGTCTACGATTGGAATGGCCCGTGGGTGACCCTCGGCTGCTTCCAGTCTCCCGAGCGCGATCTGGTCGATCCCGCTCACACGAACTGGGTGATCCGCCCGACCGGCGGAAAGGCCGTGCTCCACGGTCACGACGTCACGGTGGGAATGGCGCTGCCGCTTGCCGCTATAGGAGTGCAGTCTCGGTCATTGAGGGCTGCCTACCGCATCATTATTCAACCGTTCGTCGCGGGTTTGCGAGCCTGCGGGGTGCCGGCGAAGTTGGCGGAGGAGACCCGCTTTGCCGGCCGGGGCAGCCGGACGGCGGATTGCTTCGCGTTCAGTTCTCCTAACGACGTCGTCGACGAGACAACCGGACTGAAGGTATGCGGCTGCGCATTGAAATTGACGGACGGCGCGGTGCTCGTCCAGGCGAGCCTGCCGAACGGCCGGCCGCTCGTTTCGCCCGCGACGATTATCCGCAACGCAGCCCTGAGCTACCGCCAATGGGACTCCTCGAACTTCGCCCCGGCCTTGGAGTCGGCCCTGCGGGAGACGATAGCCGGCTTTGCCGGAACGTCAGCGTAGAAGTGTCGTGGGGTGTCGGAGGGTGGGTCATTGCCCCGCAGAGTTAGCGCAGAATGATGGGGAGAGATGACGACCTATTCGAGCCCAGCCGATGAATTCGCCAAGACCGGTGTCTTTCTGGCGAGAGCCCTTTTCACGCAGGAAGAATGCGACGCCTACACCGACCATTACATGGAGCTTCGCAAGAAGCCGCGGCCGGGAGACTTCGCGGGCGTCGATTCGACCTCCGAAGATCCCTGGAAGCGCTATCCGCGGATGATCCACATGCATCGCTGGGACGAGATCTCGATGAAGTGGGGCACCGATCCGAGACTGGACCGGCTGATGACGGATCTCATGGGAGAGAGCCCGATCTTCGTTCAGACGATGCTTTATTACAAAGCGGCCGGCGCTCGCGGCCAGGCGCTGCATCAGGACAACTTCTATCTGAGAGCGAAGCCTGGCACCTGCATCGCGGCTTGGCTGGCGCTCGACGACTGCGACGAGGAAAACGGGTGCCTTCAGGTGATCCGCGGCACCCAGGATCTTCCGCTGCTCTGCACCGTCGGCGCCGATGTGACTCAGAGCTTCAGCGACGTCACGGTAGTTCTGCCCGAGGGGCTGCGACCGGAGCCGGTCGTGATGAAGCGGGGCGACGTCCTCTTCTTCAACGGCTCGCTGATTCACGGCAGCTTCCCGAACACGAGCAAGGATCGCTTTCGTCGAGCCCTTATCGGGCACTACATCAGCGGGTGCGCGACTCAGGTCGGCAGCTTCTATCATCCCGCCTACCGGATGAACGGCACCCTCGTGGAGCTCGAGGAGAGCCCGATGGCGACTCGTTGCGGAACCTGGGTCGATGTCGACGGCACTCCCGTCGTCGAGTTGATCGACACCGCCGAGCATGAGCGCGTCGCGCGTCACGAGTAGGCTTCCTCGGGTGTCCGGGACGCGGGAGCGACCAACGGTACTCAGGCAAGACAAAGACGCCGAGAGACGCCTCTGCCTCCCTTGAGTTGATTCTCCAGACAAGAGAGGAGCGATCTCATCGCGCGACAATAGTCAAGCGACGTAAACGCCATCTCGCAGTTTGGTAGCCGGCGTAGCAGCTTGCTGCAGCCAGGGCGATTAAAAAAGTCCACTGGACCTCATAACCGCCCGACACTCTCGCCAGAACGGCGAAACCCTCGAACGCTATCAGAAGGGCGCTCAAAGTCCCATATACGTAGGTGCTAAGTGCGCTGGGGCGATGGCGGGCAGCCATGGCAACGCAATAGGCGCCAAGAAGTGTAAGTCCAGCCACTTCAAGAATGAAGCTTGTGATCTCGGCCCCGCTAGGGACGGATGCGTGAAAACGAAGTACCCACAACATCTTTGCACTTACCTCATAATAAGACTATGATTACAACCAATTGTAACGCGCGCTGGCTCAATGGTTTAATCCCTATCCAGCGTTGGCTCCAGTTGTCCAGATGCCTTCACCAATAACCCGGCCACGTTGGTCTGTGGGTCAGGGCAGAGGGGAAAGTCCGTCCATGCACCCCGGGCGCGACAGCCGCACGGGACGCGACAACCGCCGCTCGGCCAGAGCTTATGGCGTGGGTGCGAAGAGCTTGAACTCCCAGATGGTCGGACCATCCGTGGCTTCGGTGATGTTCAGCCGCACCTTCTGCGCGGTCACCTTCGGAAGCTTCACATCCAGCTTTGCCCCAAGATCTGTTCCCCGGTAGCAGACTTTCCACTCGCCGCCAGCCCAATACTCGATGTTGAACTTCCGCACGCGCTTCAGCTCTGGGAAGGCCTGTACGATCACCGCTCGAGCCAACGTTGCCGGCTTGCCGAGATCGACTTCCAGCCACGCTTGGTGGGTGCCGGAATCGGTCGCCCAGCGGGTATCCGGATTGCCGTCGACGGCCTTGGAGGGCAGGTACTCGGGCGAATTCTGGAAGACGTTGGACGCGATTGCCTTGGCGCCCGTCGTCAGAGACGGCACGGGCGGGACAGCCACGGCCGGGATTCCAAGTGCGGGCCGGTCGAGATCCAGGGCGATGATCGTGTCCCATTTCCGATCCTTCTCCGGGACCACGATGTTGAATCCGTCGGCGGCTGAGGTGACCGTGACCTTCCCGCCGGTGAGCATTCTGCTCCGCACGATCTTCGCGGGAAGCAGGGGGAGCTTCAGGGAATCGCCGTCCCAGTTTCGAATGTGCAGGTAGACCGTCTTGCCCTTTCGGGTCGATGTTCCCCAGGGTCCGGGCTTGAAGGGTCCTCCACGGGTGCCGTGGATGGTCTCGCCGTACTTGGCGTACCAGGCGCCGATCTCCTTCAGCGATGCCACCTGCTCAGGGGCGATCTCGCCATTCGGCATCGGGCCGACATCCAGCAGCACATTGCCGTCGCCACCCGCGCACCCGGCGAGCATGTCGATGAAGGAATTGAAGGGCTTCACGCCGTCAGCGTGGCCGGCCCATGACCATTGACCTTTCTTCGACATCGTCATGCACGATTCCCAGGGATGCTGGTCGTCGTAGCCGCCGATCCACTGCTCGGGCGTGAAGTAGTCGGCGTGAGGACCGACGCCGGAAGGCGAGCCGGCGTTTCCGGTCGGACCCAGGTCCAGGCGGTTGTCGATGACGATGTTGGGTTGAAGCTTTTTGACCATCGCATAGGTCGTCTCCTGATCCCACGGCACCGTTCCGCCGTCGCAGTCGAACCACATGACGTCGATCCGGCCATAGTTGGTGAGCAGCTCGCGGATCTCGCCCTGCATGCGCTTGACGAATTCGGCGTTGTTGGCGTTCCGGCAATCGGGGTCCTTCCAGTCCATCGGGGAGAAGTACCAGCCGATCTTCATTCCGGCCTCGTGGCAGGCCTTGGCGAGCTCTCCGCACACGTCACGCTTGAAGGGCGTGTGCATGATGTTGTAGTCGGAGACCTTCGAATCCCAAAGGAGGAAGCCGTCGCAGTGCTTGGCGGTCAGCACCATGTACTTCATGCCGGCCTCCTTCGCGATCCGCACCCACTCCTTGGCGTCGAACTTGACTGGATCGAAGCGCTTGTAGAGGTTGTCGTACTCCTCGGCGGAGATCGGTCCGGCGTTTGGACACTTGGGGTTGGTGTTGGCGCGAGACCAACTGATCTCCGTCTCTTTGAGGCTCACCGGGCCCCAGTGGATGAACATCCCGAAGCGGGCGTCGCCCCACCACTGAAGGCGCTTGTTGTACGGTTGCTGAGCGACTGCTGTATTGGCGAATAGGGTGATGAGGATCGCGGCCGCGAGGCCGAGTTTGGGTGTCATTTGCCGAAACCTCGATCCACCGCTAGGTGGCAGTTTCGAACCTACCCGACTCCACACGGTGAAGCATGTAGGCGATTTCCCCCTCATCGCGCGTCCCTTTGAGCGACACATAATGAGTCCTAGGGACTCGGTCCCTGAAGTGAGACCTTGAAAGAAGTCCGGGGTTGGGTGTTCAACATCCAGCGCTTCTGCGTCGAAGACGGACCCGGCATCCGCACGACCGTCTTCCTGAAGGGCTGCCCCCTCCGCTGTCTCTGGTGCCACAACCCGGAAAGCCAACTGCCCGGCCCTCAGATGAGCTACGACCGGGAGCGCTGCATCAAGTGCGGCGCCTGCTTTGACGCTTGCGCAAAGCATGCGATCGCCAAGGGCTCGCACTTTCCCGATCCCAAGCTGTGTGCCGGCTGCGACGATTGCGCGCAAGCCTGCCCGAACGGATCGCGCCAGATCATCGGGCTGGAGATAGTGGTCGGCGAGTTGATGGACACGATCGTCCGGGATCGCGGGTTCTACGAGGAGTCCGGCGGGGGTGTCACCTTTTCCGGCGGGGAGCCACTCGCCCAGTCGAGCTTTCTTCTGGAGGCTCTTCGCGCTTGCCGGCGATTGGGCATCCATACGGCGGTCGACACGTCCGGCTATGCAAAAAGGCGGGAGGCGTTGGCCGTGGCTCGCCTTGCGGACCTCGTGCTTTACGACCTGAAGCACGTCGATGACCTCCGACACCGGGAATTGACGGGCGTTTCCAACCGTCCGATTCTCGACAATCTGCGGGCGCTCGCCACGGAGCCGGTCGAGGTGTGGATTCGAGTTCCGCTCGTCCCGGGCGTGAACGACGATCCGGTCCATCTCGAACTGCTGGGAGGGTTCCTTGCCAGTCTTGAGAAGCACTATCCGGTCTGGCTGCTGCCGTACCACCGGCTCGGCAGCCACAAGCTCGGCCGGCTCGGCATGCCGGACCGTCAGGAGTACGAGGAGCCCTCAACGGGCAGGATCGAGCGCTGCGCGGACAGCCTCCGCGCCTTTGGGCTCGAAGTTTGTGTGAATGGGAAGATCGCGGGCGAGCCGCCCGCGCCACAAATGAAATGACAGATCGCGTGAAATCTCTGCGTGCCCGGAGCCTCGAGGCTCTGCCCTCCATCAGCGCCGAGCGGGCTCGGCTGATGACCGAGTTCTATCGCGAGAACGACGGCAAGCACTCGGTCCCGGTGTTGCGGGCTCTGTCCTTCATGTACCTTTGCGAGCGTAAGACGATCTGGATCGGAGACGGGGAACTGATCGTCGGGGAACGCGGGCCCGAACCCAAGGCCACGCCGACCTTCCCCGAACTGACGTGCCATAGCCTCGAAGATCTCGATATTCTCAGCTCCCGCGAGAAGACCTCCTACGCGGTGCCTTCGGAGGCGCGGGACGTGTACGAAAGGGAAGTGATCCCCTATTGGCGCGGCCGTTCCATGCGCGACCGGCTGTTCCAGGTTCTCCCTCGGGAATGGCAGGACGCGTATGAAGCCGGGATATTCACGGAGTTCATGGAGCAGCGCGCCCCCGGACATACGGTGGCGGACGGCAAGATCTACGTCAAAGGCCTCAATGGGATCAAGAGAACCATCCAAGAAGAGCTGGCGAAGTTGGACTGCCTGAATGATCCGCGGGCTCTCGACCGGCGGGAGCAACTGCTCGCCATGGAGATCTCGGCAGACGCCACGATCCTGTTCGCGAAGCGCCACGCGGTTCTGGCCCGTGAGATGGCCAAGAAGGCGGAGCCGAAGCGGGCGAAGGAGCTGAAGCGAATAGCGGAAGTCTGCGAGCGCGTACCCGCGGAGCCGCCGCGCGACTTCTGGGAGGCGCTTCAGGCCTACTGGTTCTGCCACCTCGGGGTGGTCACCGAACTGAACGGATGGGACGCCTTCAGCCCCGGCCGTCTGGACCAGCATCTCATCCCGTTTTATCGAGCCGGGATCGCCGACGGGTCGCTCGACGAAGAGAAGGCGAAAGAACTGCTCGAGTGTTTTTGGGTCAAGTTCAATAACCATCCAGCGCCGCCGAAGGTGGGGGTGACGGCGGCGGAAAGCGGGACCTACACCGATTTCGCCAACATCAACATTGGAGGACTTACTCCCAACGGCGACGATGGCGCCAACGAGGTCTCCTATCTGCTGCTCGACGTGATCGAGGAAATGCACATCTTGCAGCCGAGCAATAACATACAGCTTTCGCGGCAAAATCCTGACGCTTTTCTCAAGGCGGCGTGCCGGGTGATCCGCCACGGATACGGCTTTCCCTCCGTCTTCAACGCGGACGCAGTGATGGCCGAGATGCTGCGGCAGGGCAAGTCGCTCGACGATGCCCGTGAAGCGGGCACGAGTGGCTGCGTAGAGGCAGGCGCCTTCGGGAAGGAAGCCTACATCCTCACCGGCTACTTCAATTTGCCGAAGATCCTCGAGATCACCCTTCATGATGGGGTCGATCCTCGGACCGGCAAGCGGATCGGCCTCGCCACCGGCCCATGCGGGAGCTTCGACGATCTGTTCAAGGCGTGGCAGAGGCAAGTTAGGCATTTCGTAGACATCAAGGTGAGAGGGAGCCAGATGATCGAGCGAATGTTCGCCAAGTACGCGCCGGCTCCGTTCCTCTCCCTTCTCATCGACGACTGCGTGGCGAAGGGGTGCGACTACAACGCCGGCGGAGCGCGCTACAACACCTCCTACATCCAGGGCGTAGGGATCGGCACGATCACGGATTGCTTCTCGGCGATCAAGACCCATGTCTTCGACGACAAGTTCGTATCCCTCGACGATCTCGTTCGAGCAATGGAAGGCGACTTCGAAGGGAACGAGCCGCTGCGGGCCCGCCTCGCCAACAGGACCCCCCGCTACGGCAACGACGACGATGCCGCGGATTCGATCATGGTCCGGTGCTTCGAGGCCTTCTTCCAGGCGGTCGATGGAAGGCCGAACACGCGGGGCGGGCAGTACCGGATCGACATGCTTCCCACGACCTGCCACGTCTACTTTGGCTCCGTTACGGGTGCGACGCCAGACGGACGCAAAGCCTGGACGCCGCTGAGCGAGGGCATCTCGCCGGTGCAGGGCGCCGATCGAAATGGTCCGACGGCGGTCTTCCGCTCAGCGTCGAAGATGGATCATCTGCGCACCGGCGGAACTTTGCTCAATATGAAGTTCAGCCCGAACGTGCTGGCATGCGAAGAGGGCATCGCCCGGCTCGGCCAGCTCATTCGCGGCTACTTCCGCCTGAACGGCCATCATGTTCAGTTCAACGTGGTCGACGCGGAACTACTTCGGGAGGCGCAACGCAATCCTGAGGAGCACCGTGACCTGATCGTGCGTGTCGCAGGGTATAGCGACTACTTCTGCGACCTTGGCCGCAGCTTGCAGGACGAGATCATCGCTCGCACCGAGCACGACGCTGTCGGTTAGTCCGGCTAGGAAGGTGGCTTTGCATGCTGCCCGACTCATGTCGTTTGGCCCCAACACCAACCGCCGGTCTTTCCTCAGACCCATGAACGCCGGTCTCCACGGCGCTTGGGGATTGCGGTTTGGCGCTGAGTTTCAACTAGCCGCCGCCCGAGGAAGAACCTCGGATCCGTGCACGGGTGGTGTAATCCGAGGTCCCTTCGCCTGCGAGGCTCGTTCCACTCGCCTCAGGCTTCAGGATGACGCGTTGGGTTGTGCAAATGCATAGAAAACGCCTCCTTGCTAAGCTAGCCGCCGCCCGAGGTCGTCGTGGTGGTCGACGAACTCGTTCCTCCTGTGTCGGGGGGAGGCGTGCCTCCGGGGGGAATCACGGTCGTCGTGTTGGTATGGGTTTCCGTGTGACTGCTCGGTGCGGGGGGTGTGACCGTCACATTGGGAGGCGGTTGCTTGTCCTCCTTGATCACGGTCGTCGAATTTGGCGGCTCCGGCGTAGGTTGCTCGACGGTGCACCCGACAAGCATGACGCCGAGCACGGACAGCAGACAAAGCGAAGTAGTTCTAATCGGTCCAATGTGACTCATTGTTTCCGTCCCCCTTTTCCTAGGAGTTGATGGCGCTTCTCCGGCCTTCAAGATGCATCGGGGTCTAACCGGTGCGATGGCCGCGGAGGCGCTCCACCGAGTTTTGGCGATCCGCAAAGTAGGCAAGTTCCTGCGCGTTGCGTCAAGGTTGATAGAATGGATGGAATGAAACCGGCCATTCCCATGCTCGCCGCCGTTTTTGCGCTCGCCTCCGCCGCTACCGCACAAAGACCGGTCCGAGTCTTCATCCTCGCCGGGCAATCCAACATGGAGGGACATGGCTTTGTGAGCGCGGACGCCAAGCGGAACGGCGGCAAAGGCTCGCTCGAATACCTCACCAAGGACCCCGCGACGGCGAAGCAATATGCCAAGTTCCTAGACAAGACCGGGCAGTGGCGCAAGCGCCAAGACGTATGGATCAGCTATCTCGACAGGCACGGTCCGCTCACCGCGGGCTACGGCGTGCAGCCGGACATGATCGGCCCGGAACTGGGTTTTGGCTGGGTGCTGGGCGACGCGTTCAAGGAGCCGGTGCTTCTGATCAAATGCGCTTGGGGAGGGAAGAGCCTCGGAGTGGACTTCCGGCCGCCGAGCGCCGGGAAGCCGCCCTATTCCCTCGGCAAGAACGAAGACGCGGCAATCGCGCAGGATCCAGGGATCATCGGCGAGTATTACCGCGAGACGGTCTCGAGGGTGAAAGCGGCGCTTGCCGATATCAAAGATCTTGTGCCGGGATCGGATGGCCGCTACGTGCTGTCCGGCTTCTTCTGGCATCAGGGCTGGAACGATCGCATCAACCAGCAATTCACCGACGAATATCAGAGCAACATGGCGGATTTCATCCGCGACATGCGGAAGGACTTGAACGCGCCGAAGTTGCCCTTCGTCATCGCGGAGACCGGCATGGGCGGCATGGAAGAAACGAATCCGCGCGCCCTCGCGCTCATGAAGGCGCAGGCCGACGTCGCCGAGGAGCCGGAGTTCAGAGGGAACGTGGCCTTCGTCGGTACGCGGGCATTTTGGCGCCCCAAGGAAGACTCGCCCTTGGACCAGATCTATCACTGGAACACGAACGCGGAGACTTACGTGGAGATCGGCGAAGCCTCGGCGGAAGCCATGAAACGCCTGCTGCGAATGAAGTAAACCTCGCATCATGAACGGGCTCGAGCGAACGCTCGCCTTTCTCGGCGGAGAGCCAGTCGATCGGCTCCCCTTCCATCCGATCATCATGCGCTGGGCGGCCCAGCACGCCGGCGTTACGTACCGCGACTTCTGCCTCGACTATCGCGCCAAGTGCGAGGCGATGATCCGGTGCGCCGACGACTTCGATCTGGACTGGGTAACCGTCATGTCGGATCCCTACGCGGAAGCTTCGGCATTCGGTCTACAAATCGAGTACCCGGAGAATAGCCTCCCGATCGACGTCGGTGGCCATCTTCCCGATTTGAGGTCGGCGCGCTCGCTCGAGCCTTATCGGATCGAGGACGGCCACCACCGCCTCTTGAACCGGATCGCGGAAGTAAGGGAGTTCCGCCGGCGAGTGGGCGGGCGGCTGTTCATCGTGGGCTGGGTCGAGGGGCCGGTCGCGGAGTATGCGGACATCCGGGGCGTCACCGATTCGGCGATGGATCTCCTCGACGATCCCGAGGCGGTCGACTGCGCGATGGAGGTGATCGTCGAATGTGCTCTCGGGTTCATCAGGGCGCAAGTCGAGGCGGGAGCGGACTGCATCGGCATCGGCGACGCATTCTGCTCGCAGATCGGTCCCGCGCTATATCGCCGCTTCGCCTGGGAGAGAGAGCGCAGAATGGTCGCGGAGATCCATCGGCTCGGGGCGATCGCGAAGCTTCACATTTGCGGAGACACGACGCCGATTCTGCCCGACATGATCGCGACCGGCGCCGACATCGTCGACGTCGACCATCTCGTGCGGGACATGACGCCGTTCGCCCGCTTGCTGGGGCCAGGGCAGGTCCTGTCGGGCAAGCCTGATCCGGTGTCGACGATCCAGGACGGGACACCCGATTCGATCGCGGCCGCCGTTCGGGAGTCGACTGCCCAGGCGGGTGGTCGCTGCATCGTATCCGCGGGCTGCGAGATCACGCCGGGAACGAGCGCGGAGAATATGCGGGCGTTTCGGGTTTCGGCCGCCTTTGAACCATGATATGAGTCGCGGGCTAGCCTCAATGCTGTTTGCTTAAGGAGACCGAACCACAGCCTCAACCGAGATCCACCGCCTCGGAGGCCGAACCGATTCGACGGCCGGCGGCCCAAACAAAACGTACTGGGGCTAGCTTGCGGAGAAAGCAGAGACACAGGACTCGAGCAGTTCGACGGCCTCCTCCTCGAGGGTCTTCGCCGCGCATAAGCGTTCGATCTGGTCGCCGGCTGGGCGCTGCCGGTCGGATACTTCCACGAGAAGGCGCGCGATCTCGGCATACTTTCTCGCCAACTCGCTTCCGGCCCCCCGTGGCAGGCGAGCCGTGATCTCATCGAAATACCGGGACAGCATTTTCCGGCATTCGCCCCAGACGGTTCCGTTCCACCAGTTGCCGTGGCTCGCCCCGGAGCCGGCCTTGATGGCTCGCATCCAGTTGTCGTAGGCCATCGGTCCGAACCCGTAACCTTCGA
>DATJYD010000450.1:0-2541 GCA_035499755.1 Fimbriimonadaceae bacterium | reverse complement strand
CCGCAACCAAGCTCATCGTGAAGCGAACCGCATGTCCGCCGCCGAGCCGTCTCCGGGACCGCGCGAACACGACGTTGCCGCCCGCGGTGGTCACCAGCGCGCCCTCGGGGATGAACTCGTTGGGATCCTGGACAAAGGTCAGAGAGCGGTTTCCAGCCGGATCCATGAGGGAGAAGAGCGGAAGCGTGAAGATGTCGCCCGACCACCAGTTTGTGTTCGGCGCCTCGCCGTACGTCCAGGTTCGGTTCCCAATTGGCTTGGGCTCGAGCGGATCGCGCCAAGGAAAATCAGAATCCGCCATATTGGCGCTCGGATGCCCCGAGTCAGGGTCCTGCCAGGCGGTCCAGAACTTCAGATTTTGAGGATTCGCGCATTCGAGAACGGTATCGATCGGGGTGGTCCAGTAGGGTCCGGGCGAGGAAATCGCGATCTGCCAGCGTACGCTGTCGGCCCCGGCTGAGAAGCGCTCCTTTTGAAGGCAGGCATGGCCATCGACTACGATAGGACGAGTGACGGTGATGCCGTTTGGGAACCTGCCGATCCTCGCCTTTCCAACCGAGGTCGTTCCGGGCAGGCGAGTTTGAGCCCTCACCGGTAGCTCCCGCCGCCCAAGCCTTACCGAGACGATGCGGCCATCCGCGTCGAAGTCGACGGCGAGACCCTTGCCAACGATCCGGTACGGGGCTGCGGCAGGTCTGGGCCGCGCCGCCGGCCCCACGAGGGACGCATCCGCCCAGTCGGCGTGATCGTCTTCGATTCCGTCACCGCCGTCTCCCGCGATCAAGGTCAGCTCGCGGATCCCCCTGACATCGATGTCCACGCTCCTTGGAGGCGTCGAGTTACGCATCACGCCGCTGTCGAACAGCGTCTTGCCGTCGCCGACCACCTTGAAGTCGATCGAGGACTTCCCGAAGGAGGCCATCTCGTCATCGACGCCGACGACCGCATGAAACCGATTAAAGCGTTCGTCCAAGGCGTAAACGAGCCGGCTAGAGGCGTGCGTCCCCAAGCCGTGTGGATAGACGCGGCCGTGGAGGGTCAGAGGGCGTCCGCCGACGCTCCGATCGACGCTCAGGCTGCCCCATCCCTGGCGCCAAGAAAGGAGAGGCATCTCAGACAAAGGCACTGCCGTCGCCTGTAAATGCAGAAGCGGAAGCAAGCTACAAAGAAGCGAGACCATCGGTGCAAGTTAGTTTGCCACCTTGCGCGAACTCGGATGGCGGTTCCTTGCGAGGGTCTTCGCATTTTACGGGGTTCTCGAACACACCGCGTACGGCTTGGCGGAGGAAGAGGTATACCGCGTCTTTGGGGATGGAGGAGCCCCAAGTTTTGGTGTATCCGGCCTGCCAGGTTAAGGCGCCAGGCTCCTGCCATTCAGAGGAGTAGGAATGTTGCTTCGATCGGCGTTTGTCGTTGCCTCGAGCTTGGCCTTCGCGGTTGCTTCGTTTGGAAAACAGGGGTCGACCACCTGGGTCCCGCTCCCCATGCGCACGCCTCCCAGCGTCCAATCCGCTTTGCTCGACGGCGAGAAGAACCCCGGCGATGTTGTACATCTATCCATCGCCATACCGTATCGCGACCCCATCGGGATGCAGAAGTTCGTCGATTCGGTGTCCGATCCGAAGAGTCCGACTTACCGGCACTTCATCACGCCTGACGAGGTCGGTAGCCGATTCGGCATGCCGCAAGCCGATGTTCAGGCCGTTGCCGATTACCTGACCTCGCAAGGGATTTCGGTCAAGCTCGTTGCCAAGAACCGCCTTTCGATCCTTGCCGATGCGACGGTCGCGCAGGCTGAGGCCGCATTCCATACGTCCATCAAGAACTACATCGTCGCGAGCGACGGCACATCGCCTTCGAAGGAGCGTTTCTGCTTCACAACTGCCCCGAGTGTTCCGGCATCGATACGCAGCTACGTGACCTATGTGGAAGGGCTCGAGAACTTCACCCAGCCCAAGGCGGCCTATGAGAGTCCATCGCAGCTTCGCACGTTGTATAGCCTGGCGCCGATCTACAACAGCGGCAATACCGGATCGGGAAGAACGGTGGCGATCTCGAACTGGGACGGCTACCGCCTCTCGAATATTCCCCTGGAATACGCCCAGTTCGGCTTGGCGACCCCGCCTGGCGGCGCAGGCTCCAATGTAACCGTGGTCTCCATCAACGGCTCCGACGGCAATACCTATCCGCCGGGAGCCGAAGGGGACATCGACATTCAGTGCACCCTCGCGATGGCCCCGCTCTGCAACTTCATCATCTATGACGATGCCGGAGATGGCGATTATCTCGGCGTGCTGACCCGCGAAGCCAACGACAACTCCGCCGACTTCATCTCCGAAAGCTGGGGATGGTCGTCCGACCCGTCGCTCTTCGCCGCGACTCACAACGTGCACCTGTCGATGAGCGCGCAAGGCATTACCTACATGTGCGCCTCCGGAGACTCCGGCACGGATTGGCCGATCTCTTGGTGCTACCCCGACGAGGATCCCGAAGTGATGACGGTCGGAGGCACCACCGTCTCCACGACCGGCGTCGGAGTCC
>DATJYD010000449.1:0-2750 GCA_035499755.1 Fimbriimonadaceae bacterium | reverse complement strand
ATTACCAGGTAGCCGGGGGATCAGCGAGGGCTCTTGATCACGTGCTGGAACCCGATGCTATGTCCTCAAGCGGAGCGGTCTGTCACCATAGATCGAGCGATGGGCGAACTTCAAACTCCAAACTGCCAGCTTCAGATTCGGGGCGGCTGCTACCCGGCATCGGTAACACCGTTTCGTCCCGACGGGGAGGTCGACCAGCCCGGGATGGCGCGACTGGCCGCCTGGTTCGAGTCCCGGGGCTGCGCCGGCGTGGTGATCGCGGGCACCAACGGCGAAGGGCCTTCGCTCAGCGCGATCGAGAAGAGGGATCTGCTGCGGGCGATGATGCCCGTGCGCGGGAAGCTGGATCTGATTCTGGGCGTGGCGACGCCCTCGCTCAGCGAAGCCGTCTGGTCCTGCAAGCAGGCAGCGAAGATCGGAGCCTCGGCGGCTCTCGTCATGGCGCCGGGCTACTTCCGCGAGGCGACCGAGGAGGGCATCCACGATTGGTTCGTCCGATTGATGGACGAAGCGGGCCTGCCCGTGATCGTCTACAACTTCCCCCAGCGCACGGGTGTTACGATCACGCCCGATCTCATGGCCAGGCTCGCCTCGCACGAAAGAATGGCGGGGGCGAAGGACAGCAGCGGCAGCCGTGAGAACCTCGGCGGGTATGCCGCGGCCCTTCCCGGCAAAGCGCTTTTCGTAGGCAACGAGACCCTCTTGACCGAGGCGCTGCGAGCGGGTTGGTCAGGAACGATCAGCGGCGCCGCGAACATCCTCGCGAACTGGCTGTCTCAGATCGTGGCCCTATGGCTTGCCGACGACCTGGAGCAGGCGGAGGTCAAGTTCCGTCTGATCCATCCCGCGCTCGAAGCCATCCGAAAATCGCCCCAGCCGGCAACGAATAAAGCGGTCCTCGCTCGTTTGGGGGTGCTCGACTCCGGCCGGGTGCGACTTCCGCTCGCGGAGGCGGCCAGTCTCGATGCGCTCATGCCGGCTCTCGAGGGGCTCACCGGCTAGGTGAACCGATCGGGGCGGAGCCGGGCCAGGTCGATCTGCGGCTTCTCCCCGGCCACGACCTCCGCGACGAGGCGGCCGGTGATCGGCCCCAGGCTCATGCCCATCATGGCGTGGCCGGTCGCGACCACGAGATTCTCGCAGCGCTCCGAGCGGCCGATGTAGGGCAGGCCGTCCGGCGAGCAGGGGCGGAGGCCGACGCTGACGGGCGCGCGTCGAAGATCGAAGCCGCGGAAGGCGGGATAGCAATCGGCAACCGACTCCCGAATTCCCTCGACTCTCAGGGCATGAATCACAGAGTCCGGCAAGCCGATTTCCATGGTCCCGGCAAAGCGGATGCCGCCTTCCATCGGGGTCACCGCGACGCGCCCCTCCATCAGGATCGCGCAGACCTCCGGGCACTCCGGCGGATCCGGAATCTGGAAGCTATAGCCCTTGCCGGCTTGAAGGGGTAGGTCCAGGCCGATCCGCGTGGCGAGCCGGCCGCTCCAGGCGCCGGCAGCGAGAACGTAAGCGTCGGCTCGGAGAGGACCCGATGCGGTTTCGGCGCGGTCGATCCTTCCAGAGGTTTGGGCCAGCGTCTCGACTCTGGTTCTCTCGAAACGGACTTTCTGCAATTCCAGGCGATCTCGAAGCGCGGCCATGAACTGGCCTGGACTCAAGTGGGCATCCTCGGGATAGTGGACGCCTCCGGCTGCGTCCATTCTGATCGCGGGGTCGATCTCGGCCAGTTCTTTGCCGCGGAGGACGTTGGCGGGCAGCTCCAAGTCGCGAACTTGGGCCGCGACGTGAGCCTCCTCTTCGAGCGTTTTCTCCCGCTTTGCGACCATGAGCAGCCCCCGTCGCACGACCTCAAATCCTCCGAGATCGCGGGCAAAGTCGAGATAGGCCCGCTTGCTCGCGACGTTAAGCTGCGCGAGGAGCTTCTTGCCTTGCTCGACGTTCTCCCGAGTGCAAGCCTTCGCGAACCGCAGAGCCCAGCGGATCAGGTCGCGATCGAGCCGAGGGCGAATCCAGAAGGGGCTTTTGGGACGCCAAAGCATCTTCAGCCCGGTGCCAACCATTCCGGGCGCGGCGAGGGGAATGACGTGAGAGGGCACGATCATTCCGCCGTTGATGTAACTCGTGCGAGGTCCGTCATCCGGATCCACGACGACCACCTCGAAGCCCCGCTCGGTCAGTGAATAGGCGCTGCACAGCCCGACCACGCCGCCGCCGATGACAAGGACTCTCATAGGAGGGTGACGGGCGTGGAAGGGGTGGGGTGATGAGCGCGGTTGCGATGGGTTCGGCGAACCCATGCGGCTTCCTTGGCGCTAACCGCAGAAGTCCGCAGAAACGGCGCAGAGCCTGATTCTCCGGGATTCGGGTTCCCCCCGGTCGTCGGGCAAGCCCAGGCTGCTTCTTGGCCCATCACCCCAGTCCTCAGCATTTCATACACTATCACCCATTCATCTGCATCGCCTCCATCAGGCCGGCGTTCCCCATGCGAAGGGATCGTTCGCGTCGATAAGGAGGGTCGATTCGCCATTCACATAAGCCCGGCCGATGATGGTTGGGATGAGCCGCTCGCCCTCCTTCCGCACCGAGCCTTCGAAGACGCTTCCAATGATGCTCTCGACCCGAACCATTTGGCCTTCCGCCAGCTTGCCGTCCTCGAACAGGCAGGCCAGCTTCGCGCTAGTTCCGGTGCCGCAGGGAGAGCGGTCGTATTCACCGCCTGGGCAGAGCACGAAGTCCTTCGCATCGGC
>DATJYD010000448.1:0-4755 GCA_035499755.1 Fimbriimonadaceae bacterium | reverse complement strand
GTCGATCTCGTCAAGCGCGAGGAGCAGGTATTAGCACTCGATGCCGATATCCATCGGAGGGTCGAGAGCGAGCTCGGAGAATCCCAACGCGAATATTATCTGCGCGAGCAACTAAGAGTTATCCAGGAGGAACTCCAACTCCGCGAGGACCGGCTGGGCGAACACGAGGAATACACCGCAAAGATCGAGCAGAGCGGTATGCCCGACGAGGCGTTGCAGCGGGCGAGAGCCGAACTGAAGCGGCTGGATCGCACTCCCGCCGCTTCGCCGGAAGGCATGGTTCTCCGCAACTACCTCGATACGATGGTATCGCTGCCTTGGAACTCGGTCAGCGAGGACCGCCTGGACGTCCGCCACGCGGCGCGGATCCTCGATGAGGAGCACTTCGGCCTGTCGAGCGTCAAGGAACGCGTGCTCGACCACTTGGCCGTGCGGCAGCTCAAGAGCGATCTGCGAGGGCCGATCCTCTGCTTTATCGGCCCTCCCGGGGTCGGCAAGACGAGCATCGGGCGAGCCATCGCGGAGGCGATGGGCCGCAAGTTCGTACGGGTCTCGCTAGGCGGGATTCGGGACGAGGCGGAAATCCGAGGACACCGTCGGACCTACGTGGGGTCGATGCCGGGCCGGATTATCCAGAGCCTGCGACAGTGCGGGACGCGCAACCCGGTCTTCATGCTCGACGAAATCGACAAGATCGGGGGCGACTATCGCGACGATCCCACGAGCGCGCTCCTCGAAGTCCTCGATCCCGAGCAGAACAGCCGCTTCAGCGACCACTACATCGAAGCTCCTTTCGATCTGAGCGGCGTTTTCTTCATCGCGACCGCCAATGTGCTGGCGAACATCCCCGGGCCCCTGCGAGACAGGATGGAGATCATCCCGTTTTCCAGCTACACCGACGCCGAGAGGCTGGAGATCGCGCGGAGATTCCTCCTTCCAAAGGCCCTCGAACGGCACGGGCTGCGAGAGGGGCAGGTGACGGTCGAGGAGTCGGCTTTGGCGGCGATCGCGGCTCATTACGCGCGGGAGGCGGGGGTCCGCGAGCTAGATCGGCAAATTGGGGCGCTCGTTCGGAAGTGCGCGCGGCGAGTCGCGGAAGGAGCGGCGATCGTGAACGCGATCGGACCGGCCGACCTCCACGATTTGCTTGGACGTCCGAGGAACCTGGGGTCTACCAAGACCGTCTTCGAGGTCGGAGCCGCGACCGGGCTCGTCGTTTCCGAGTCGGGCGGGGACACGATCGTGATCGAGGCGAGCTTGATGGAGCCCGCGGGCGCGCATGCGGAGATGAAGCTGACCGGCAGCATGGGGCAGGTGATGCAGGAGTCCGCCGAAGCAGCGCTGACCTATATCCGCGCTCATCAGGCGGAGCTTTCGGCAAGCCCGTTCCGCTATGACGTTCATATTCACGTGCCGGAGGCGGCGATCCCGAAGGACGGACCCAGCGGAGGCGTCACGATCGCGGTGGCCCTCGCCTCGGCCTTCACCGGGCGGCCGGTCAGGCCGATCGCCATGTCAGGCGAAATCACGTTGCGTGGCAAGGTGATGGCGGTCGGCGGCATTCGGGAGAAGGTGCTGGCCGCGCATAGGGCGGGTATTCCGGAGGTCGTCCTGCCAAAAGAGAACGAGGCGGATCTCGAGGATTTGCCCGGCGAGGTTCGGGACGGGATGACGATCACCCTCGTATCCGATCTGTCGGACGCTCTGTCGGCGGCGCTCGCTCCCGCGCATCACGCGCTGATCGAAGTCTGAAAAGCATCCTCCCGGGAAGGGGAGGTTGCTCCGATATCGGACTCTTCGTTCTTGACCGGTCAATGGGAACGAGAGCGCCGCCTCTTTCTGAGGGCGAGGCCGGCGATGCCCAGGCCGAGCGTGAGCATCGAGACAGGCTCCGGTGCGGCATAGACGGCCATGCGGCGGCCATCGGCGGTGTCGTTGAGCGCGAAGCTGCCTAGAGGTCCGAAGTTCAGAGGAACGGTGCCGTCGAAGCGGAGAATCTGATCGTTCAATGCATCGAAGGCGTACATGATCCCGTTGTGGCCGAAGGCCAGCGAGTCGAAGCCTTGCGAGCCGTTCGTGTATTCGCTCAGGAGGACGCCGCTCGTCGAGAACTCGTCGATGACGCCGACTGCGCTCGAATTGAGGCCGGCGGCATAGGCCGATCCTTTCGCGGCGAAGGCGGCCGCGCCGAAGTAGACGTTTCCTGCCCCTGCCGTGAAATTCAGGCCGGTCGTCAAGCCGTTGGCATCGAGGTTGTACGACATCAATCCCGGCCCGCCGGCAGTCGCGATGTAGCTGTGGCTGCCATCGGCCGCGATCGATTCCGCTTCGGAACCGGCCGGAAGGGCCCAGAAACCGGTCTGGCTGCCTGCCGAATTGAACGTGTACACACCGTCATTGCCTACCGAGGGATCGCCGTAGTCGCAGGCGAGCAAGTTCGAACCGTAGTCGGAGAGGCCGAAAAGGTTGTAGGCGGAGCTGTCCATGATCGACCCATCGTAGGCGCCGGTGCTGAAGTTGAACTTGTCGATCCTCGTGAAGTAGGTGCCGCCATAGGAGAAGGGATCGGTGACGTAAGCCTCCGAACCTTGAATGGCGATCCCAGTGGGATCCGACACGTACCCGGCGCCAAACGCCCCGAGATAGGCGCCGGTGTACGGGTCGTAGCGCTCGATCTGGGCGGGAACGGTAGCTCCGAGCGGCGTCGTTCCGCCGTAGTCGGTAACGAACAGCAGTTCGGGCGAGGTGTACTGGGCGAAGGCCGCTACGGCCAAGCCGGCAGCGACAAGGACTACAAACGTCTTCAACTGTCTCACGATCGGTTCTCTCCTTTTCTGAATCGGAGACAACCCCACAACCAACGATTCCGCCCCAGTGGCGTTGCGCCCAATGTCTCGCCGGCGCTCTAGAGATCCTAAGGCGGAAGCTCCCCTTCCGCGGTCCGAAGGGGATGTTGATTTTTCAGCCGGCCCGTTTGCGTCGCCGCAGGGCCAAGCCAAGCACACCCGCGCCCAGGGCGAACATCGACACCGGCTCCGGCGCGGCGTATACGGCCAGGCGAGCGCCGTGCCCGGTGTCATTCAATGTAAAGCTGCCGATGGGACCGAAATTCAGGGGAGTGGTCGCGTCGAACCGAAGGATCTGATCGCCATTCTCGTCGAACGCGTACATCATCCCATTGTGGCCAAACGCCAGCGAGTCGAACGCCTGACTTGCATTCGTGTACTCACTCAGCAGGGCCCCGGTTGTGCTGAACTCATCGACGACCCCATATCCGCTGCTGTTCTCGCCGCCCGCGTAGGCCGAGCCCTTCGCGGCGAAGGCCGCCGCGCCCCAATACCAGCTCCCCACTCCCGCGTTGAAGTTCAGGCCGGTCGAGATTCCGCTGGAATTGAGGTTGTACGAATAGAACCCGAGGCCGCCAGCGGTAGCGACGTACATCCGGCTGCCGTCGGCCGCAACGGACTCGCCGTAGGCGTCGGTCGGCAAGCCTTGGAATCCGGTCTGAGTTCCGGCGAGGGTAATGGTGTACACGCCGCAGTTGGAGCCGGTTCCGTCGCCCGCGTCGGTCGCGAGTAGATTGGAGCCGTAGGTTCCAAGCCCCCAGATTCGAAACGGAGCATAATCCATGATCGAACCGTCGTAGGCGCCGGTGCTGAAATTGAACTTGTCGATTCGAGTGTAGTCGGTGCTACCCACGACGATCGGATCGGACACATAGGCGTCAGAACCGGAGATCGTGATCCCAGTGGGATCGGTGACGTAACCCGCGCCGAACGCGCCGAGATAGGCGCCGGTGTAGGGATCGTACCGTTCGATCTGGGGCGGGGCAGTCGATCCCAAGGGAGTCGTTCCGCCCAGATCGGTGACGAGCATCAACTCGGGCGAAGTGTATTGTGCGAATGTCGCGCCGGCAAGTCCGACGAAGGCGGCGACGGAAAGTAGCTTTGCGTGTTTCATGAATATTCCTCTTCCAATCAATGCGGGCGCCCGATAGCTGCGGCGCTCCAAGCGAGGTCCCGCGAGCGCCTCTAGGGATCCCCGGCTTTGCCGTAGTTGAGCTTGAGGATTCCGAAGTCGCTCAAGCTGACGGTTCCGTTCCCATTCAGATCCGCGTTCGGGTTCCAATTCGAACTGGCGGAAGTGCTGCCGTAGGCAAGCTTGAGCTTGCCGAAGTCGGAGAGAGAGATCGTGTTGTTGCCGTCGACGTCTCCGTTGATGAGGGAGAAGTTCACGCCGGTCATCCCGCTTCCGAGCATCGTCTGGTTGGCCAGGCGCTGACGCAGCCAGTGGGAAGCCTTGGCGGCGATGTCATAGGTGCCCGGCAGGAGATTCGTTGTGAACGAGTAGTTGCCGCTCGCGTCGAGAGTCACGGTGTGGGTCTCGAGGGCAGTCGTCGAGCCCGGGTTGCGGAGCACGATCGTCACCGGCGTTCCCGCGACCGCGGAAGCCGTGTAGTTCTGGAGGATCACGTTGCCGGTCACCGGCGCGGGAATCGGAACGACGGTGAGGAAGGTCGGGTTGATCAGGCTTCCCCGTCCGATCTCGCCCATGTAGGCTCCGGTTTCGTTGTTGAAGCGGTTGACGACGCCGTTGGTGTCGTCCGCGACGTAGGCGACGACGTTGAGATCCATGGCAACGCCCCAACCGAAGCCCGAATAACCCTGGGCAAAGGCGCCCATGTAGGCGCCGGTCGAGAAGTTGAAGCGGACGACCTGGTTGTTAAAGGCGTCGCAAACATCGACCACCCCGTTC
>DATJYD010000447.1:0-2742 GCA_035499755.1 Fimbriimonadaceae bacterium | reverse complement strand
CGCCCAAGGGCTTGTTCGGGGATTTGGTTCAGGGCGCGGCCGCGGTTCCGGCCGCCTCGCTCGTGGAGAAGAGGCTGCAGTTCGCCCTTAACGAGCCAACCGACTACGACGACACCCACCCCTGCCTTACGGACCGGCTTCGCGCTCTTAGGCAGTTGCCGGAGTCGCTCGAGGACGCGGTTAAGCGGCTGCCGAGCCCGGGGGGAGAGAACGCGGCTCGGGAGTTTCTTGGCGAGCATCTGCAGGAGGTCGCGGATCGGGTGGAGGCCGAGTTCGCGAAGCACGCTAGGAAGCGGTGGACGGAGCAGTATCAGAAGCACCAGAAGAATCTGGCCGAGCTGAGAAGCCTTCGCGAGAAAGCCGAGACGGTACCCCTGAACGAGGATGAGCGGGTGGACCTCGCCCATTACATCGCGGAGACGGAGGGCGGAGATCGCGCGAAGGAGGAGTTCGCTCGGCTCTACGCGGAATACCCGAAGAATCCGCTCGTCAACCTCTTGTACGGGAGGCTCCTGGCGGAGGAGAACGATCCGCTCGCGGAGGGCCTGCTGATCGAGGCGATGAAGCTCGAGCCGCGATATTCCGAGAGCGCGATGAATCTGCTCGGCCGGTTCTACTACGCGCGAGGCGACCAGGAGGCATTGGCGCAGCTTCGGGACAAGGCTCGCACAACCATGCATGTTCGGGGAGTCGTCGAAGAGAGCGCGAAGAAGCTGTCGCTTCAGGACACGTTGGAGCCCCACGGATTGTCGCCTGAGCAGTTGGAGTCGCTCCGGCGGGAGCTGTCCGGCGTGGAACGCCTGGAGACGGCCTACCTCGTAGGGAAACGGCTCCCGGACGGCAGCCTGAAGCCGGTTCTCGTCGGCTTTCACAAGCGCAAGTTCGCCGAGAGCCAGAAAGAGCCCGGGCTCCTCGTTCAGCGGTTGGTCAAGTTGACGACTCTCCCCACAGGGACGCGCATCTACTCGCCGGCCCCCCGGGGGCCTTGGACGCAGAGGCTGGACCAGGTACCGGGCAGCCGGGTCTTCGAGAGGCCGCGATAGGCCATTGCTCGACTCAGACGAACGAGATGAATCCGGTCTCAGACATGGCGGGACGCCACGCCCCACCGCAAACGGGACGCGGAGGCCTGGCGGCGAAGAATGAAGAGGCGTGGGACTCGGGCGAGACGCCCGAGCCACATTACGCCGGAGTGGGCGTGATCGTGAAGCCTTGCGCGGTCAGCTCCTGACCGATGTGGCGCAGCTTCTTCATCGCCCGAAGCTCGATCTGGCGCACCCGCTCTCGGGTGACGTTCAACTCGGTTCCGACCTCCTCGAGGGTGCGGGACCGGCCGTCATCGAGGCCAAACCGAAGTCGCACGACGTCGCGCTCTCGCGATGTCAGGCGGCCGAGAATGCCGTCGATCTCCTCGCGCCGGATCAGCGACCAAGTCACATCGCCCGGCGTGGGCATGTTCTGCGACTGCACGAAGTCGCCGATCGAGGAGTTGTCCTTCTCGCCGACCGGAGTTTCGAGCGAGATCGGCTCGACCGCAACCCGCATCATCTCCCGAACGCGATCGACCGACAGCCCGACTTCGCGGCTGATCTCCTCTTCCGTCGCCTCGCGCTGCAGCTCCTGCTGGAGCCTGGACGCGGTCTTCACGACTTTGTTGATCAATTCGGCGACGTAGACGGGAATCCGGATCGTCCGTCCCTGATTGATGATCGCGCGGGCGATCGCCCGGCGAATCCACCAAGTCGCGTACGTGCTGAAGCGGAAGCCCTTGCGCCAGTCGAACTTTTCAACCGCGCGGATAAGGCCAAGGTTGCCCTCCTGGATCAGGTCCGCGAGAGGGATGCCGCGAGCGTTGTACTTCTTCGCGATGGACACGACGAGCCGGAGGTTGCTCTCGATGAGCACCTTCTTCGCGTACATGTCACCGCGCTGGACTTTTCGGGCGAGATCGACTTCCTGCTCGGGAGTCAGGAGTTGCGCGCGCCGCGTCTGGCGCATCCACATCTCCAGCTCTTCGGAATCGTCGTGGACGACGACGCCGTCCTCTTCGTTCTCGTCCTCCGCTTCGAGCTCCAGAAGATCGTCGTCCACTGGTTCCGCGTGCGGATCGTCCAGAAGCGGATTCACCCCCGGCTCGACGAAGGAATGCCGGCCCGGCGTGCGGACAGTAATGGCGCGGCCCCTTCTCGGCTGCTGGATCAATCCATTCTCAACTGGCATTTTGTTTTCGTTTCCTCCAAGGCTCGGTACATTCCCTCGCGTATTCGAGCGGACACTCCTTTCTACGCTGAAGGGAATCGGGCCGGCCCGGGAACATACAATTTACTATTCGTTGGCTCGCGGGAATCTGGTTCGGTTCCGTCGAGCCCCACATTAGCAGATGCTCCAACGAGTGTCAAGCAAGCTGAGTTCCAGTTGAGGCAGGGTATCCTAAAATTGCCACGAAACTCGCCGCTTCGGTGAAGCATCCGCCAATCTAGATGTTAAGACGTGGCCAACCGTTCATTCCGTTGCATGAGCGACGGACCTTTACTTAGTACGCATAGTTTCGACGAATGTTCGCAGGGATCTTGCGAGATTTGCGGCTGCGTCGACGGTGTTGAATCGGCCGAAGCTGATCCGGATTGTGCCTCGCCGCCATTCCGGTTCGAGGCCGAACGCGGTTAGAACATGGCTGGGTTCGGTGCTTCGCGAGGAGCAGGCGGCGCCCGCGCTGATCGCGAAGCCGGCGCGGTCGAGATC
>DATJYD010000446.1:0-3188 GCA_035499755.1 Fimbriimonadaceae bacterium | reverse complement strand
CCGAGTGATAACCTGGGAGCGTGAAACTCGTTCGGATCGAAACGGACCGCGGCCCCGTCTGGGCGGCGGAGGCGGAGGCGGAGGCGGAGGCGGGCTATGTCCGCGTGGAGTGGCGGGATGGCGAGCCCGTGGCGATCCATGAGCCGGCGCCCAAAGGCAAGCTGCTCGCACCCGTCGATCCCCCCGCGATTCTCGCGATCGGCGTGAACTACCGCAAGCACGCAGCGGAGACCGGCGCCAAGCTGCCTCTCTTCCCCGTCGTCTTCCAGAAGGGCCTTCACTCACTTACCGGTCCGGAAGACCCGATCGTCTTGCCTCGGCATCTGCGCAGCGACAAAGTCGACTATGAGTGCGAACTTGCTTTCGTCTTCAAGAAAACGGCCAAGAACGTCTCCCGCGCCGAGGCGATGGACTACGTCCTCGGCTTCACCGCCGCCAACGACGTGAGCGCGAGAGACTGGCAGCGCGAGTGGGGCGGAACGCAATGGTGCAAAGCCAAATCATTCGACTCCTTCTGCCCCTGTGGCCCTTGCGTCGTCACGCTAGACCAACTCCCTAACTACGGCAATCTCAGAATCACGACCAAGATCGACGGCAATGTTATGCAGGACGCCCGCACCGACGATCTCATCTTCGACATCCCCGCCTTGGTCGAGTTCCTCACCGGCAGCACGACGGTCGCGGCCGGCACCCTCGTGTTGACCGGCACCCCTCACGGCGTCGGGATGGCGCGCGACCCGCAGGTGTGGCTGCGGCCCGGGAATCTGGTCGAAGTCGAAATCGAAGGGATTGGGACGCTGAGGAATCGGGTAACCGAGGAGGTGATAGGATGATTCACCAGGCCACTCCGCGCCAGCGGGCGCGGTGCTCGACGCACGACTTCTGGTTCGGCAGGATCTTGCAGGGATTGCAGAGGTCGCCCTCGTTGAAGATCCGCTTCGCCATCGCTTGAGCGGCCAGGTCGGCGGGCGAGAACATGACCTTCATGAGCTCCATCTTCTCGACCCCGATCCCATGCTCGCCCGTCACCGAGCCGCCAAGTTCGATGCATCGGCGGATAATCTCCTCGCCCGCCTCGACCACCGCCTCGATTTGCTTGGGGTCGCGATCGTCGAAGTAGAAGCAGGGGTGGAGATTGCCGTCGCCGGCGTGAAAGATGTTCGCCACGCCGATCCCATGGCGGCTTGCAACCCCGTAGACGAAATCCAGCATCTCGGGCAGCTTGGAACGGGGAATCACGCCGTCGTGGGTGACGATCGACGGGGCTAAGCGCCCCATTGCGCCGATCCCCTTCTTCCGCACCATCCACATCCTTTGCCGTTCGGCCTCGTTGCCGGCAATCCTGATCTCGATCGCATGGTGACGTTCGCAAACCTCGCTCACGATCGCCATCTCACTCTGAACGGTAGCATCGGCACCCAGCCGATGGGTCTGTTTCGTATCCTGGGCCTGCTGCTCGGGCTGAAAGCCGGCGCTACCGGTCGAATCGCATTCGACGAGGAGCATCGCTTGCGTACCTTCCGAATACTCCAGTCCGAAGGCCAGCCTCAACGCCATGAGAATGTTCGCGTCCATCATCTCCAGGGCCGCGGGAATGATGCCTGCTGCGATGATGTCGGCCACCGTCTCCGTCGCATCTCGCACCGTCGGGAACGCGATCAGGGCGGTCGAAAGCGCCTCGGGTACCGGGGTGAGTCTCACCCACGCCTCCGTCACGATCCCAAGGGTTCCCTCTCCGCCGACGATCAACCCCAGGAAGTCGAATCCCGGGCTGCCCGAGACCTTTCCGCCGATCTCGAGCACTTCGCCGGTCGGATCGACCATGGTGACGCCGAGGATGTGCTGGACGGTCACCCCGTACTTGAGGGTGTGAGGCCCGCCCGAATTCTCGGCGATGTTCCCACCGAGCGTCGCGACCGTCTGTGACGAAGGGTCCGGGGCAAAATGCAGCCCGTCGCCGGCAACCGCATCGGAGATCCTCTTGTTGGCGATGCCGGCTTCGGCCTTGAGGCAACGATTCTCGATATCGATTTCGAGGATTTTCGTGAGCCGCTTGGTCGAGATCACGACTCCACCGAGCGCGGCCATGGCGCCGCCCGATAGTCCAGTTCCGGCGCCTCGAGCGGTGAAAGGAATTGAATTGGAGTTGCACCATCGTACGACCCTCGCGACCTCTTCGGTCGAGGCGGGAAGGACCACGCAGACCGGCTTTGAGCGGTCGACCGTATAGGCATCGCAGTCATAGGCCCTCTGCGCGGCGGGACCACTCAGCACGTGGCTCGGACCCAGGAGATCCGACAGCCCACGCACCATCTGTCTCTCGTCCATGCCCGATTATCGCTGAATCCCCGGCCCGGTGTTCGCGACGACCGGAACCGGCGGCCGCGCTACATCGCATTACGATAAAAGAGGTAAAACGCCGGAGTCCTTGCCGAAAGAAGAAATCCCTCCCGAGATCAGGCAGTTCATCCAATCCACCATCAACTCAGTGGATCAATTGGAGGTGCTTCTCTTTCTGATGAGCAACGCGGACCGGGGTTGGACCGTCGAGGAGATCAGCAGTCGCATCAGGGTGACTCCAACGGCGATCTCTTCGAAACTGAAGGATCTTTGTGGCGCGGGTCTGCTGTCTTCCCGCGATGAAGGGCCCGATGGAACCTACCGGTACGCTCCCGAGACCACGGCGCTCGCCGCCGAACTGGTGGACAGCTTGAACCGCGCTTACCGTGAAAGCAGAGATTCGGTCATTCAGCTCATCTACACGAGACCGCTCGACAACATCCGCATATTCGCCGACGCATTTCGCATTTCGAAGGAGGAGCGGTAGATGGCCGCGACAATCTATGTGCTTTGCTTTGCCACCAGCCTGGGCTGTGCAATCCTGCTGTTTCGGGGTTACCGGCGCAGCAAGGTCCGGCTCCTGCTTTGGAGCGGGTTCTGCTTCACGGGCTTCGCTTTCAACAACGCTTTGCTCTTCGTCGACCGTATCCTCTTGCCGACGATCGATCTCTTCTGGCTGCGTTCGGCGCCCACCGTGGCCGGCCTCGCCCTCCTCCTCTACGGCTTTATATGGGAGGGCCAGTGAAGGAGCTTCTGTGCGGGGTGCTCGTCACCCTGTATGCCGTCGCCGGTCTCTTCTTCCTTCGCTTCTGGCGAAAGCTGAAGGACCAGATCTTGGGGTACTTCGC
>DATJYD010000445.1:0-3599 GCA_035499755.1 Fimbriimonadaceae bacterium | reverse complement strand
TGATCTCGGAGGCGGCAGAAAAGGGGGACGAGTTGGCGATCGAGGTCTGGGAGGAAGTCGGCACGCTTCTCGGCGCGGGCGTCGGGAGCCTGATCAACGTGTTCGCGCCGGACGTGTTCGCGATCGGAGGCCAGATCGCCCTCGCCGGCGAATTGCTGCTGGCGCCGGCTCGCAAGGCGGCTCGCAACGTCGCCATCCCGTCGCTGTTCGAGGAGGCCCGAATCGTTCAGGCCGAGCAGATCTCGGACGCCGGGATATTGGGGGGCGCCGCCCTCGCCCTGGAGACCATGAAATGGAAGACAGCCTGAAATTCACCCGAGAGACGACGAAGATCAGCGATGACCGGAACCTCTACCGGTACATCTTCACGGAGGAACCGGAAGAGCCGGCTCCGGCTGAGCAGGATTGACATTGGAGCCGCCAAAAGTAGATTCTGTCACTCCTCCAGTATCGAGAGGACTTCGAAGGAGCGGCCGTAGGAGGCGTGAAATTGAGATTCTTCGCTCAGGATTCTGACGAGGAGCGCGGCCTCCGAAGGAAGCCTCTCGAAGGCCGCCTCCAGCCCACGCAGACCCAGCACGACGCCCCTCTCGCTTATCCACTCGAGGTCTCCTGCAAAATCGGATAAGGCGTCCCAGTTCCTGCCCCAGGGCGGAAATCGGAGAGCTTCGGCGATCGGATCAATCAAGCCCAATTCGTTTGCTGCGCTTCGCAGATCAGCGCAGCAAACGAATTCACCGTTCCTGGCCCGTCGGTCACGCTCCCGTTCAAAGTCCGATAGTCGTATTCGACGCATCACTCACTCCCGCAGTGTCGCAACAGCTCCTTGATCGGGTCGTCGACTTTGAAGAGCCAGCGCCTGAACGGGCCCAGGGAGTCGTGACTCGCCAGCACCGCGCGCCTAAGTCCTGGAGTGAGCTGCCACTTCCTTTGTACGCCGTAGCGGTGGACCAGTTGGAGCGCCAAATATCCCTTGTGGTTCTCGAGCACGCGGCCGAGAAGCCCCGGCATTCCGTCCCAGTTGCTCTTCAAGTTGACTAAGAGCTCCGCGCATAGAAAGAGGAAGTTGACAGGGTCGTCGATGTCGTCCCACTGCGTGGCTTCGATCAGATCCGCCTCCCAACGGGGAGGCGGGTCCTTGATCTTAGGCAGGTCGTCGTAGACGAACTGCGACCCCTCCTCGTTGTTGGCGAGCCCCCGAAGGACGGGCAGTAGGTCCGCTTTCTTGAGGGCGGTTTGCCAGCGCTTCTCGTTCACCGTTTACTCTGCCCACGCATTCGGATCGTTGTTTGTTTGATATGTGGCATACCAGGCAACCCCAGCTTCATACCCCCTCGTCAGAACCTCGTCGCCTGGACCCAGAATTATTGAAGCGCCGGAATAACTTCATGTTCGATGAAGTCAAGGCGCCGGCGCAAGTCCACCGCGAACTGTGGAGTTGGTTCGACTAACTTCGCCGACTTCCGATAGTAGACCGGAATCAAATCCTTAGTCGATCTCCCTTACTCATGCCTCGGCACGCTCGATCCGCATGCCTGGGATGGCCACGACCCAAGTGCCGAGGCTTTGCCTCCTCCAGTCACGTCGCTGCTTACGGCACCGGCGATGCACGGAAAGCCTCGGCACTCGGGCTGCCGTCCCGAACGAACCGGCGCCTCTTGCGTGCCGAGGCATGCGACTCGTGATCTGTCCCCTTAAGTGTAGCGAAACGGACATAGCCCCGCGATATCGCTGTAAGGTCCGGCCCCGACGTCCACGCGTGTCATTGCCAGCGCGAATGCGGGAGCCAACGCCTCCACCGGCTGACGCTTCGATTCCTCCTGTACGACCTTCGCCCACTCCGCCCGTTTGGCGCGTGGGAACGCCTCAATCTTGGCAAGGAGCGCGCGATCTTCCCTGGACGGCGCTTCGAACAACCGGATCGAAAGGTCTCGGAACTCATGATAGGCTCCGCTCGGCGGCGGACCGGGGCTGCATAGTGCAATTGGCAGAAGCAACTCGAGAATGAGGGTCATTGCAGGATTCTCCAGTGGAAGGGTGCGAAGACCGGAGGGGTGCATTTCAGGCTCTCCGCCGCATCGAGGTCGTCGCGCTTCACCACCCATCCAGACGTTTCATGAACGTTGTGAAGGTCCTGACGCGGGGCTTCTTGAAGGTCACGATGACTCGCAGCCCGCTTCCCTCGGGTCTGGCTATGGCAGTCGTCTCCCATCTCGCGGGATCGGGGCCGTCCCAATACCTGGACATCTCCGCCGTCGCCTGAGCCTGGATGCCGTCTGCCCGATGATCTTTCAGCCAGAGCCTGCCGCAAAATTGGTCGAAGGCCATGATGTATCTCGACTGATCGACGTACACCTGCGAATCGATAGCGCCGTGCACGAGCAGCAGCGCCAGAGGCGCAACGGCGACGAGAACGAGACATGCAAGGAGCCCTTTCCTCAAATCTCCCCCTCTGGGCAGCTTCCAGAGGTCCGGTTGCAGAGTACTAGGATGTTAGGGACGATCATGTAACGACGCTGCCTCAACGCGAGACACTCGGATCAGGGGAGCCTCGACCCGCCCAGTAGGGCCAGCCTGTCGCCGGGCGAAAGCGGCTCTAGATGCAGTTGGTTCAGGCACTGGCGCAGCTTTCGTTTGGCAAGCCCGTCGGTGCCGGTGACGCAGATCCAGTCGTCCTCGTCGACATAGAAACCGCACACGCGGTCGAGGCTGACGAGATCGAAGGACCAGCAGAAGTAGAGAGCGCATGCCACCAAGGCAACGGCGGCGTCGCCATCCTCGGGTCCAAACTCCTGGCCCGGGCACGCGTTCACGTCAGCGTCGGACCCGATCGCACGCCTAGCGAGGGTGAATAGCGGTCTTACCTCCGCAGACGGCCAAACCCCCCACTCGCGGACGACCAACGCGGACCTCCCGCTTGCCAGCGCGCTTGTCATAGCCCTCGCCAGAGCACTCTTTCGCGCGGAGTCGCTAGGAACCCAGAAGAGCTTGGCCCTGGGCGGGGGCACGGAGTTCCAGGGAATCGACAAGACTTGCTCCTGGGTCATTGGGGCGGTCATAGTTCACTCCTTCCGCAGTTGTTCCAGCGGGTCCGGTGCCCTAGCGCAACTCGAGGTCTTTTACGGCAAGCGTGAGCAAAGCCCGATCCCTCCGACGCCTAAGACGATGGCGGCGGCGATTGCACACCGCCAGCAAGGGCATCTCCGACTTGCCCCAGTGACCACAATCCCCGCGGCGCCTGCGCATACGCCTAAGGATGGGGGCAGCACCCGATCCATCGAGGACGCGATCACGTCAGCTAGACAGAGCACCAGCGCCAACAAGATGAACGCGCAGACGACCGCCGTTCGGCTCGGCAGACTGCTCTCGCCTCCGGCTGGCTTGCAAGACCGCGCATAGCAAAACCACGCGTAGAGAAACGCGACATTAAGAACGCAGTACGTAAGTACGCTCATGGCGTTCAGCCTTAATCCGAGTCCGCCGACACGGACAGGCGGTCGCGGCGCCCACTTCGCGGGGTCGGGCTCGCTGAAGAGGTCGAAGTATCCATCCAACTTCGTGATCCTAGCCCATACGTACGGGCGCATCTCGTGCGCCGA
>DATJYD010000444.1:0-4875 GCA_035499755.1 Fimbriimonadaceae bacterium | reverse complement strand
GACAACGTTCGCTCGCCGCTCGGCGAGGTCCCTCAAGGCCTGCCGACGCTCGTCGTCGGGGGTGTCAGACCAGATCGCAGTCGCCGAGACGCCGGCCTCGCGAAAGACGCGCGCCATGAACCTCGCGTGTTCGACGCTCACGCAGAATCCGAGGGCTCGCATCCGCTTAAGGTCGTCGACGCGACGGGCAACTTCCTTGATCACCAGCCGCGCCCAGGCGTCGTTGCTCGTGAACAGGTTCGAAAGACTATCGACGTCGTACCCACGCCCACGGCGCCAGGGGATGTCCCGCAGGTCGAGGCCATCGTGAACGCCGAAGTAGGCGAACGGGACGAGCCGATGTTGATCGATGGCATCCCATAAGCGCAGCTCGGCTGCGATCCGGCCCTCGAACCAATCGAGGATCGGCAGGCCGTCGCTTCGCTCGGGGGTAGCCGTCAGCCCCAGCAACTCCGCCGGACGCACGTGGTTCAGCAGCGCCTGGTAGCTCGAAGCGGCAGCGTGGTGGAACTCGTCGACGATCACAACGTCGAACTGCCCCGGATCCAAGTCGTCCAGCCCAGAGGCGTTGAGGCTCTGTATCGAGGCAAAAACATGCTCGAAGAGCCGAGGTCGCTCGCGCCCGACCCAGAGTTCGCCGAAGGAGTGATCTCGCAGCGCGTGTCGGAAAGTCGCCACGGTCTGCGTGAGGATCTCTTCCCGATGGGCGACGAACAAAATCCGGGATCGCGGCAACTCCTCGCGGAGACGTGCGTAGTCGAGCGCCGCCATCACAGTCTTGCCGGTGCCAGTGGCGGAAACGAGAAGGTTCCGATGGTGTCCGCGGCTCCGAGCCAGTGCGATCTGCTCGAGAAGGCGTTCCTGGAAGGGTTCTGGTCGCAGCTCGATGGGGCTCAACGTGAACTCAGGCGTCCGGCCGCCTTCGGACGCCGTGCGGGCGAGGAACTGCTCGCGGTCGTATGGAACAAAGTCACCGCTGTGCCAGTAGGTCTCGAAGACGGCTGCGACTTTGTCGACGACGCTCGCGTTGCGTGCGCTCGACGCTCGAATGTTCCATTCGAGGCCACTGACCTGCGCCGAATGCGTCAGGTTCGACGAACCGATATAAGCTGTTGAGAAGCCTGAACGTCGGTGGAACAGCCACGCCTTCGCATGCAAGCGCGTGCTGGTCACGTCGTATGAGACACGAACGTCGGCACCAATCTCACGAAGCTCGTCGAGCGCCCGTGCCTCAGTCGAGCCTGTGTAAGTCGTCGTCAGGACCCGGACCTCACGACCAGGGCCGCGGTGGGCGCGTAATGCGTCGATCAGGGGCGCGATTCCGCTGCGTCGGATGAACGCCATGACGACGTCAATCCGATCGGCTGAATGAATTTCGGCGAGTACTTGGTTGCCTACTCGCGGTTCACCCGGCGCATTCGTGAGAAGGGTTGTATCGAGGAGGGGGATGAGCGGCTCAGGGATGTCCTCGGGCCGCCCGTCCGGGAGCTTGCCGACAACGCTCCGAAGAACGTGTGCCGGCACCACGGGACGTTCGGCATCAAGGGTGTTCGCCGCAGTGGCCTCGACGATGAGCTCGACCAATTGACGGGCGAGTGCAGTCCCGCGGGCGACGCGCTCGCTCTTATCGAGTGAGGCAATCGCACGCTCAACCACCCGGGAGAGGTGCAGCGCCAGCCGATCCGAGGCCTCGGCCTCATGAAGATCCGAACGGCGCGCCTCCATGCGATCGTCCAAGGCGCCGAGCTGATCCTCAAGCGCCTCGGTGATCAGGGTCTCGTAAAGGCCGCGCTCAGGGGGAGCCACCGCTGCGATTGTACAGGGCCGGCTCGAGTTTCGTCACGGTCGTAGACACGATCTCCGCCGCACGATGGTCTCGTAACGCGTGGGGATGGTGGTCCCAAAGGACATCCGCGAACGCGCGCGTCGCCTACTCCTCGACGCGCTTTGGTACGTCGTCCGCCCGCTGACTCGCGCGGAATTCCACGATGCGAACCTCGGCCAGACCCTGCAAGCAAAACGGATCTTCCTGCATGATGGATTCAATTTCCACACGCGGCTTGCCGGCGGCCAGGATGATGCCGCCGTCGCGCGGGATCTTCCTGCCGGAGATGAGAAAGGTACCCGCTGCGTAATGCTTGTTCAAAAAAGCCACATGCGCGTGCATGGCCGCGTCGATGGCCGAAAGCTCCGCCTTGTAAACGATCTCTATGACGAACATGCCGGCAGTGTAGTCGACACGAGCTCGCGCGCGGCGAGGGCGCGTTTCGGAGACGGACGGAGACCAGACAGGCGGCCGAAGCTGCGGAGCGCTCTCACATCGAGCGACTCTGGACCCGCCCGCTGCCGAGTTGGAAGGAGACAGCGGTACCGAGGTTCTGCGAGTTCGCGGACAGCTCGTGTTCTGTACGGGCTCAGGTCGGATGCTCAAGAAGGGCGAGGTGAAGCAGCCGCTCTGGAGGGCGACGAAGAGGGCGGGCCGGCGCCGCATCGGGTGGCACACGCTGAGGTACACGTTCGCGTCGCACCTCGCGATGCGGGGCGTGCCGCTGAAGGCCATTCAGGAGCTCATGGGCCACGCCACGATCGAGATGACCATGCGCTAAGCCCACCTCTCTCCGCACGTCCCGCGCGACGCCGTGAAGCTGCTCGACCACGGCGGCCGTTTGGGCAACGGGTGGGCAAAAACCGAAAAAGCGAACGTAAGTAGTTAGAAGTGTTGTGGAGGCGCCGGGGAGTCGAACCCATGTGAAGGGTCCGAACAGAAACGAGAGAAGACGCGGACTTACCCACCAAACCCACGAAATCGTTTGGACAAGTCGCTCACATTCGATCCCGCGCCGTCCCGTCTGGTTCCGTTCTTCGGTGCAGAATCGGGGCAAAAGGAGGGCACAAATTTGGAAGGCAAGGGGGACAGCTCTTGGCGCCCCATCTCGTTCGGGGATTTCGCGCCGTACAGCAGGGCACGACGTGCCGCGCATCGCAGCCAGCTCGCCCGGCATAGTCCGCGCCGGCCTCGACATCATACGGCTCGGGTGTAACAATATGTCGGAAGTTATACAGATATGCCGACGAACCGAATCCCCCGTCCGAGCTCATCCACGCGGCCTGCGCGACACGCGCCCGGGGTCCTCGTGCGTTCGCGGGATCTCGAGGCCCGAGGCACGCCTCGGGGCGCGATTCGACGACTCGTCGATCAGGGGCGGCTGCTCAGGCTCGGACGCGGTATCTACGCTCCGGCTGACTTCTCGCCTACGGAGCACCATGGCCTCGCCGTGGCCGCCGCAAAGGTCCCGAGCGCCGTGGTTTGTTTGCTGTCCGCCCTTCAGTTTCACAGGCTGACGACACAGGCCCCCTTCGAGGTGTGGCTGGCTATCGCGGGCAAGGCGAGGAAGCCCAGGCTGGCGGACCTTCCGGTGCGGGTCATGCGGTTCAGCAGGCGCGCGCTCACAGAGGGTGTCGAGCTCCATCAGGTCGAGGGCGTTCCCGTTCGTGTCACCTCGGTCGCCCGCACAGTCGCCGACTGTTTCAAGTACCGGAATAAGATCGGCCTCGACGTGGCGCTGGAGGCGCTGCGGGAGTACCGGCGAACGCGCCGGTCGGTCGACGACCTCGTTCGCGCCGCCCGTATCGTTAGGGTGGACAACGTGATGCGGCCCTATCTCGAGGCGATCGCCGCGTGACCAGGAATGAGCCGCGAGATCTGGCTGCGTCCGTGCGGAGTCGTCTGCTGGCGCTCGCGAAGGCCCGAGGAGAAGACTTCACCTTCGTTCTCACGCGCTATGGCCTCGAGCGTCTCCTCTATCGACTTGGGCGGTCACCGCATGCGAGGGACTTCGTGCTCAAGGGCGCGATGCTCTTCCCGCTGTGGTCAGGGAATCCCCACCGGTCGACGATGGACCTCGACCTGCTCGGGTTCGGAACGCCCGACCTCGACCGTCTCGTTCGGGTCTTCCGGGAGGTGGTGGCGATTCCGGTCTCCGACGGTCTCGCGTTCGTTCCCGAGAAGGTGCATGCCTCCGCCATCCGCGAGGACGCCGTCTATGACGGTGTGCGGGTGACTCTCGAGGCGAGCCTCGCCGCTGCCCGGATCCATCTCCAGGTCGACATCGGCTTCGGCGACGCGGTCACCCCGGCTCCTCGCGAGGTCGCCTACCCGACGCTGCTCGATTCGCCGGCTCCTGTGCTTCGCGCCTACCCGCGCGAAACCGTCGTCGCGGAGAAGCTCCACGCGGTGGTGGACCTCGGGATGGCCAACAGCCGCATGAAGGATTTCTTCGACCTCTGGTTTCTGGCCACCACTTTCTCCTTCGAAAGGGCGGCGCTCGCCGGGGCTGTGCGTTCGACGTTCGAGCGTCGCAAGACGGCAATCCCGGAGATGCCCCCACTCGCCTTGACCGCGGAATTCTCTGAGGATCCGAAGAAGCGGGCGCAGTGGGCTGCGTTCGTGAGAAAGTCGCACCTCGCCGAGCGCTCTCTCGAGCTAAACAGCGTCGTCGCTACTTTGAACAGGTTTCTCTGGCCCGTGCTGGTGGCCCTGAGGGACGCCCAGGACGTCGGAGCGAGCTGGACGATCGGCGAGACGTGGCGCTGATGAGGGGCCGTCGCCGATGGCGGCCAGGACGGCCGCAGGATCGATCTTGCGCTTGAAGATGACGATCCGGGCTCCGAGAGGCAGGTCGCCTTCCGAGCATCCTCGCTCGGCGTCCACGCAGATGATCAAGTTCGAGACGTTGGCCTTACGAAGACCCATGAGCTTTCGTTCGAGGTAATCGGCGGTCCAGAACCCGACGATTTCCATCAGAAATTGGCGCTTGGGCACGCTGCGATGGCGAAGCAGAAAGTCCGGAAAAATGAGGCCACTTCCGGCCCGGA
>DATJYD010000443.1:0-3499 GCA_035499755.1 Fimbriimonadaceae bacterium | reverse complement strand
ATGAGTACAAACTCCTGGAGTCAGATAAATTTCCTGCTCGGATGCTCCTCAGCCTTATCGTCTTTTTGAAGAGACTATCAGGGGGGGCACAGGCGGTCAATGACCTGCGCTTATCTTCGCCGATCGCTGACCCAGGCAACTCAGCTTTCTAGGCGCTTGCTCACCGGCATTTGCTAGGCTGGCGACGAAGCACGAGGTCCTTCCATGCTTCGAGGCTCTGAAGACGTTAGAGTTTGCCTCTTAACAAAAGGAACTTCAGTTTAGGGTGGAGGCCGAACCGGATTCCCAGGGTGGGCCACACTGGCCCACCCATCTTTCGGCGGGCGAGGCCGCCACCGCTTCAGGCCCGGAACGCCCGCGCGCAATGCCGCAGCGACACCCCGTCCGCCGCCCGGACGCCTCTCGGACGGAGAGTCCCGGGATTCGGTGACAGACCTGATGTGGTAGCATCAGATGCATGCGCACCACCTTGGATATTGCGGACGATGTCCTCCTCGCGATCAAGGAGAGGGCCAGGCGAGAGAAGCGAAGTGCGGGCGGGGTCCTGTCTGAAGTCGCTCGGGAGGTCTTGATGAACCAGCACCGGGTCTCCGAGGTCGCCGAGCCTGAGAGCTTCTACGGTTTCGAACCGCTGCCTCCGCGCGGCACGGTGGTCTCCAACGACTTGATCGACAAGCTTCGCGAGGAAGAGCTCGCCTGATGCGAGCCCTCCTCGACGTCAACGTTCTCCTGGCGTTGCTCGATGCGGCCCATGTCGACCACGAGAGAGCCCGGGCGTGGATTTCCGCGGAGATTCACCACGGCTGGGCATCCTGTGCATTGACGCAGAATGGCTTCGTCCGCATCATCAGTCAGCCTCGGTATCCCAGCCCGGTTTCACCTTCCGAGGCGATCGAACGACTGCGCCGAGCGACCAGCACTGGATATCACGATTTCTGGCCGTGCTCCGTCAGCCTCCTCGAGGATCGGCACGTGAATCCGAGCCGCCTGCACGGACCGCGTCAGGTGGCGGATATCTACCTGCTCGCTCTCGCGGTGCAGAATGGTGGCAGGTTGGTCAGTTTCGATGGCTCCATCCCGCTGTCGGCAGCTCCGGGCGCCAAGCCTGACCATCTCGTAGTGCTTTGACCCGATTTACTGCTGCCTACAGTCATGGATCATGGTCGTCCGGCTCATCGTCGCCAACGTTCGTTCTCTGCCGGAGGACGGCGAAGCCCGGCAGCGGCGTCGAGGTCGCGGGAAGGTCCTAAGAGCGGTGCTTTTTTCTCGCGGCCTTACCCTTGCTGTTGTCCTTTCCCGTGGGCGCGGCGACCGGTGGGTTGCCGAGGGCGAAGACGGCGCCTGAGGTACGGATGAAGATCGTGTTTCCGGCGATGGCGGGGGTCGCCGTAATGAGCTCTCCGACCGGGTTGACGGCCACCTCCTTATACTCGTTGCCGGCCTGAATCACGTAGACCTCACCGCTCTCGCTCGCCAAATAAATATTGCCGTTGGCGGCGACGGGAGAGGCGGCGAAGGTGGCACCGGTGCTGCCGACGCGATGGCGATAGATCTGTTCGCCCGTTCGCAGGTAGTAGCTGGTCAGGACCCCACCCTCTTGGAGGACGTAGAGGTTCTCGCCATAGATGAGGGGAGTGACGTAATAGGGCCCCCCGATTTTCTTGCTCCAAGCGACGGAGGAGTTCGACTCCGCGTCGCCCAAGGAGAGGTCGCCACTCGCCCCGGCCTTGATGGCATAGAGGGGCTGGAGCGGTCGATGTCCGTTGCCGATGACGATCAGATCCTGGTTGGCAACGGGCGTCGCGGCGGCGATCATCGAGTTATAAGTTTTCATGTGCCAGAGCTCGACGCCGGTCTCCGGATCGTAGCCGCGCAGTTGCTGGATGCCGTTGGTGATGAGCTCGGTGCGGCGCGACCCTTGGTAGAGGGTGGGCGTACCCCAGGAGGGGAATTCCTCGCGGGGCGTCGTCCACCGCCGTTCGCCGGTCTCCAAGTCGAAGGCCGCGAGAAACGAGCCTTTCTCCTGGTCGCACTGCAAGATGACCATGCCCTTGTAGAGGATCGGCGAGCTCGCGTCGCCCCACTGATATTCAGGGTCGTAGTAAAAGCCGCTGTCGATGATCCCCAGATCCTGTTTCCATAGGAGGTTGCCTTCCAGGTCGTAACAGTAGAGCCCCTGCGAGCCGAACATGACGAGGAGATGCCGCCCGTCGGTCGTCGGCGTCGGCGAAGCGAAGCTATTTCTGGGATTGCGCTTGGTCTTGGGAGGACCCTCGTAGGCCACCCGCTGCCAGAGGATCTTGCCGGTCTGGCTGTCCAGGCAGTAGACCCGCCAGCTGTGCGGCGACATGTCCTTGGCCGACGCCATCGGGAAGCCGACCCCCAGCTCTGGCTCTTTCTGGCTGCTCACCGCCGTCGTCACGAAGATCCGGTTTCCCCAGACCACCGGGCTCGAGTGGCCGAGGCCGGGGATCTCGGTCTTCCACTTGAAGTGCTGCGGTGGATCGACACTCCACTGCGTGGGGGGATGCTCGCCCACGGCGATGCCGGTAGCTCCAGGGCCGCGGAACTGCGGCCAGTTCGCAATGGCGGCATGCCCGGCCGCGGCCTCGCCAGAAATCCCCGCTTGCGGGGTCATCCGGGCCTCGATCGCCTGAGCGAGCTCCGTCCGCTTCAGCTTCTGGGCCACATCGAGCGCCTCGCGCAGCGACTGCTCACCATTGCGGCCCGAGGCGAGAAGGATCTTGACGCTTCGGGCGTCGTTTAAAACCACGCCCCAGTAGAGAGTCGTTTGTCCCATCTGGAAATCGCGCAGATCGGGATTTCCCCCGTGGTCGACGAGAGCCTGGACGACCTCCGGATGGCCGAGAGCGAAGGTCAGTGCCGTCGTGCCGTTCAAGTCGTCATAGGCATTGACGTTCGCCCCATGCTCGACGAGCATGCGAACCGCTTCGACGTGACCTCGCTGGGAGGCGAAGAGCAGCGCGGTACCCCCATCGCGAAATTCCGTGTTCGGATCGACGCCGGCAGCAAGAAGAGCCTGAATCCGGGGCGCGTCACCTTCTCGGGCCGCTTTCCACCAGCTCTCGAGATCCGCAGGTGGAGCGCCCAAGCCGAGGAGGAGAATCAGGAAGAGATTCGCCAAATGTGCAAACATTTGTACATATTATACACCCTGTTTGGTGAATTTTCTATCCTCACTTTGAAAAAATCCGAACCGCGGCGGTGGAGCCTGAGAAACGGAAAACTCTTAAAAGAAGAGATAGGAATGGGACTCTTAGCAGAGTTAAGAAAAACTACGCGTAGCGCTGCCACCTCACCGCGGACAGGTCAAAGCCCCCCATACCAGGTGTCTCGGTTGGGGTAAAAGGGCGACAGAGCCTTCGGCTCCGGCGCCCTTGAGGATCGCGGGGCGATATGGCTTGGGGCGCTGCCGACAGGGCCGAGCGGCCGAGTTTGGGAGACTGGCCGCCGAGTTCGAAGCGAAGGTTGAAGAGGT
>DATJYD010000442.1:0-2853 GCA_035499755.1 Fimbriimonadaceae bacterium | reverse complement strand
GGGGGTTCTATCATCACCTGGGCAAAGACCTCAAAGACGAGTTGTTCCGGGCAGCGCGGCTTTGGCGCTACCAGTTCGATCCGCGCACGGATCTCGTCGTCTCCAGACGAGCACCGGACAAGAAGCCAACCTACGCGATCCACAATCCCACCGTCGATCGGCTGATCGGGCTGATCGCGATCAGAGAGTGGCCGGGCCTGCGCTCGCCAGAGGAGCTACTGACTTCGATCCACAATCGCTCGGCCTGACTATCCGCCCTCCAATTCCGGAGGGCTTCTTTGTGAAGCAGAACGCTAGCTACTTCGAAGTGTCGAGGAACCTCAGCGCCACTTGCACCCGGTTTTGACAGCCGAGCTTCCGAATGACGAGGCTGACCAGATTCTTGACGCTCTGCTCCTTGAGGTCCATCGTCTCGGCGATCTGCCCGTTCTGATAGCCCTTGGCAATGAGCGAGGCCAGCTCGTATTCCCTTTCCGATAGCGGGAAACCATGGGTTATGGCGCGACGTCCACGGCGTTGGGACCTGACGATCGGCGGCTCAATGTTGAGCCCCCGGAAGAGGGCGATCAGCGACTCTCGCGATGCCGATCGGTCGATGGAGCCATCGAAACCGTCCGGCGGCGAGTCGCCGTCCGAAATAGCGAATAGGCAAAAGCCGCCGTACAGCCTCGCCCCCTCGATGTAGGCGACCTCATCGGCGGTGAGTGTCTTGGCGTCGATCAAGAACGCATCGACGCCGCGTTCGATGGCGCCTTGAAAGCAGGCGTGATAGTCGCATCCGGCGGCAACAACGACGAATCTTTCGGCCGTCAGCATGGCGATGAGCCCGTCGCGGAACAGCCCGTCTGGCGCGATCACGGCGATACGCATAACGACCAAGCGTAGCAGAAAAAAGGCCCTCGCAGGGGCAAGGGCGCGAATCGCGTTCGGGTCGGCAAGGGAAAGGGTCAACTGAGGATCAGGGAGCCAAGTGCGTCTAGATCCGGGATTGTCTCGTTCATGAACTCCTGGGGTGTCAGACCGTCGTCATACGCGTCTCGAAAGGGCATGTCCGGCAGGTCGTAGATCGACATCAGATACTCGCCCAGGCAGAGCTCGTTGACTTCTTGCATCCAGCGTTCGAAGCTCATGCCGCACTCTCCTTAGCCTCGGAACTCTCGGCCGGCTCGGTGTACGGCTCGACCTGGTTGCCTCGGAGGTAGTCGGTCGCTCGTTGCGCTTGACTGGCGGCGACCACGATCGCTCGGGGATCGTCGTGGAGAGTCTTGAGCCAGCCGCCGATGTAGCTGGCCGAGTCTTCGAGCAGCGAGTTGTCGAGGCCCAGCATCGCACAACAGAATGCGGACGTCAGCTCAGCGACGAGTTCCTCGCGGGCGTAGTCCCGGGAACCGAAGATCGAACGCATGCCCGGTCGGTTGAGCCGGCTCTCATGGCCAGTGGCGTGAGCCAGTTCGTGAAAGAGCGTGTTGTAGTAACTGTCGGCAGAGACGAACGAAGAGAGGGCCGGGATGGAGACGACGTCGGCGAGCGGGTAGTAGCAGGCCTGCTTGTCGCCCTCGTGGAGCCGAGGCGAATCGGGTACGTTGCGGACCAGGGCCTCGGCAGCGGCGATTCGCTCGTGCTCTTGCCGGCCATCGCCCTCAAGTTCAGGCAACCCCAGCCCTTCGCACTGAACGACGTTGAAGAGGTTGTAGAATCGCAGAACCGAGACTTGTCGGCGTTTGACCTCGCCGTCCTTTTGCTCTTCGTCCTCGATCTTCCAGGCTTTCCAGAAGACCGCGATCGAAGAGCTTTCGCCCGGTCTGACGAAGCCGCCGAGTTCTTTGGCCTGCTTGTAGGTCAGCCAGCGGTGGTCCTGGTAGTGAGCCAGACTCAGCAGGAGTAGGTTAACCCCGTGGTATGGCCGTCTGCTGACGGCGTTGCAAGGCGGCCCCTCTTGGGTGTGCCAGGGCTTACGCCAAGGTACGACGCCACGCTCGAGCGCCTGGATGATCTTGTCGGTGACGATTTGGTAGGGCGAGCAGACCGATCGCGGCGGGACATTGCGCGTCTTGGGCCTTCGCTCACGGGCATAGGAAAGGTGCTGTGACATTTGAGTGATCTCCGTGCGGACCGCGGGAGCGCGGTCACGTGGAATCACCCTCCCAAGGGCTCAGATCCCGGGCAAATGTCGTGCGGTCCGGGCAACGGCCCGACTGCAGGGAGAGTGGGGCGCGCCGAACGGGCGCTGATCAGCGAATGAAGAGCTTGATCGACAACAAGGAGTCCATCGACGAAGAGAACAGGAGAACCTAGAACCGTGCGCGCCCCGTCACTGCCAGGGTCTTATGAGTACAGAAGGAAAATGCGAGGGCCGGCTCATGGTGGTGCGAAGGCGCAGAATCGGAAACCGGGTTCACGGTTTCGCCAGCCACGATCGTAGTTTGGTCGAACCTGGTTCCGGGCGAAGAAGCGTTTTGCCTTGTAAGGTCAGATCGCTAGACCGCTGGAGAAGTGCCGGACGCACTCCTCGGCTCAGACACCATGCGTCAAGCTTCTGCGAGGGCTTGCGTTAGCCGCTCCCGGCTTAGCCATAGTAACAACCAACTGGCGGAACTGCCCGTCCCCAGTTTCACCGACGCCAAGTGCCGAGCAAGAAGTCGCGTTCAGACAAGGCCCGCGTTGCTACGATTTGGCTTGATCGAGGGGACCTGGCGGTCCGCCGCTATTATGGGTCTTGGCAGGTCCCGGATTCGACGGATCACTGGCTTCCCAACCCGGCGGTCGTGGGGTCGTGTACTTCGGCCGCACCATTGGTCACCAATCGTAGTTCCCGTCTGTGGTCACCACGACGCGAAAGCGCTCGGCTACGCG
>DATJYD010000441.1:0-3865 GCA_035499755.1 Fimbriimonadaceae bacterium | reverse complement strand
CTGCCGTCGCCGAAGGTGTATTCGACCGAATAAGTGTCGAAGTTCTGGTCGACCATCGGCACGCCTCCATCCGACCGGAAGTGGCGTCCGCCGAGAGCCTGGGCGCCGGTCGGCCACGCGTTCTTCATCCAGCTCAGGTGGTCGACGATGTGAATGTAGAAGTCGTTGAAGCAGCCTCCGCTCGCCCAAAGGAAGCTATGGAAGCGCCTCACCTGATAATCGAGGTGGCTGATGTCGTCCGGTTTGGTGGGCGATTCGAAGAAGCCGGCCGGGCCGTGCATTCGGTATCCGCGCATGAGGATGACATCGCCGATCTGCCCATCCCGGATTCGCTTCTGAAGCTCCTGAAGGGCCTTCGAGTGGCGCGACATGAGCCCCACCCCGACCTTCAGACCGGCCGCGACCGACTGGTCGGCGAGAGCGAGCATCCGCTTGCTCGTCGGTCCGTCGACGGTGACCGGCTTTTCCATGAAGACGTTGAGCTTCTTCGAGATCGCGTAGCCGAAGTGCACCCAGCGGAATGCGGGCGGGGTGGTCAGGATTACGACGTCGCCCGGCCTCAGAGCGTCCATCGCATGCTTGTAGGCATCCCAGCCGACGAAGCGCCGCTCGGGAGGCACGTCCATGAACTTCCCATAATCCTTGCTCAGGTTGTCGTAGCTGCTCGATAAGCGATCCTGGAAGGCGTCGGCCATCGCGACCAACTTGATGTTGCCGCCCTTGGCGGAGACTGCGTTGACGGCCGCGCCGCTGCCCCGGCCGCCGCAGCCGACCAGCGCGACCCGGATCTCATCGCTTCCGCCGGGATGGACCTCAGGCAGGCGAAGACCTCCGAGCATCGTCGCGGCGGCGAAACCGCCGGTGGCTTGAAGAAACTCGCGTCGAGTGGGGTTGTTGGGCTTGTTGGTGTTCATGCTCCCTCGGATCGTTCGATCATATCACGATGGAGCGTCGCGCTTCCCGAGAGAGGCCCTTCGCGCTCTCCCTTCGGTCTAAGGCGAAAGGCCTTCGAGGAGCTTCAGCGCGCCGGGCTTGGAGAGGTGGTCGTTGTTCGCCTCGCAACGAGCGCTCATCAGGCAGGCCGGACACCCCTCCGCGCATTCGCAGGTTGAGACGAGCTGATAGGCCGCAATGACCCATCGCCCGAGGTTCGCGTAGAGCTTCTCGCAAAGCCCGACACCCCCCGGAGTTTGGTCGTAGACGAACACGGCCGGGCTGAAAGAAGGGCTGGAGGATTGGACGATTGACGCGTTAAGGTCGCGGAATCTCGGAAAGGCGGTGTACCAGGCGCTCCCGAGGTCGCCCCGATCGCAGCCCGCGATAAGCGGGGCGACCGCCAGAAGCGCATGTTCGAGCCCGTGGATCCCGCCCGTTTCCTCCTCGATCATCTCCGCGGCCTCCTCCAGCGGCGGGATGTTAAAGGAAAGGTCGAACCGCACGGCGATGGTGTCAAAGGTCGTCGTGGGAAGTTCCAGGGGTTCGACCGAGAGGACGTGGTCGCCGTCGAGGGTTTTGCGCCGGAAACCGATCACCGAATTCGTTACCGAGACCCCCACCAAAGACGATCTAGGATCCTGGGATTTGGAGTTGGGTTCTTCCGGGCCCTTGATCTGAACGTTCTGCTCGATGACCGACTGCACGATCGGGGTCGTGTAGTAGTCGGTTTCGAGGCGCTGAAGCTCGGCCCGGCCGGAATCGAGATCGAGAGAAGTGACGAGATAGCTCTGGCCGCGATGCAGATACATGGCCCCCTTGTGCGCGTGCTGCATGGCCCGCCATCGCTCCATCGAGCCGATCACCTCGCCGTCCAGGATAAGGCTGACCTGGTCGCCGCCAAGCCCGCGGATGCTCACGTTGGGGGCCGGCGGCTCATGGCTGGGATAGAAGAACATCCCGGCCCGAAAGGCCAGTTCCCCGCTCCGGTCGAGGGACTCGGCCACGTCGATTGCTCCCTGCCCGAACCGCTCCAGTTCCGAGGGCGAGATCGGCCGCTCGTAAGCCGCGCAGAGAAGCTGGCGGGAGAGAATCTGAGGATTGCCCGGATTTACCGCGACCGATTCGTTCGCTCCCTGCAGCACCATTTCCGGCTTTCGGATCAGAAACTGCTCGAGGGGGTCGTCGTGGGCTACCATGACCGATAGCCCCGGGCGGGTGCCGCGTCCCGCGCGCCCGGCCTGTTGGAAGAAGCTGGAGATCGTTCCCGGATAGCCGTTCATGAGCACCGCGTCGAGCCCGCCGACGTCCACCCCAAGCTCCATGGCATTGGTAGCGGAGAGCCCGAGGAGGTCGCCTTTGAAGAGAGCCTGCTCGATCTGGCGCCGCTCCTTGGCCGTATAACCGGCGCGGTAGCTCTCGATCTTCTCCGGCCCGACTTCGCCCTGCCGCTGGACGCGCCTCCGCGTGTAGCGCAGGACGAGCTCCGCCGAGACTCGCGCGCGATTGAAGGCAAGCGACCGCAGACCGGCCTCCGATAGCGTCGCGAGCAACTCGGAAGTAACCACGTTGGCGCTCATTCTTGTGTTTTCGCCGACCTCCGGCGGATTCCAGAACACAAACGTTCGCCGCGCTTTCGGCGAGCCGTCCTCATCGATCAGGTGTCCCTTGCGCCCGGTCAACTGCTCGAACAGCTCTTCGGGGTTGCCGATCGTGGCGCTGCAGGCGATGATCTGGGGACGTGAGCGGTGCCACTCGCACAGCCGCAGGAGCCGGCGCAGGATGTTGCCGACGTGGGAGCCGAAGACTCCCCGGTAGACGTGCATCTCGTCGATTACGATCAGGCGAAGCGACTTTAGGAACTTGGTCCAGTTCTCATGGCCAGGAAGGATGCCGACATGGAGCATGTCGGGATTGGTGAGAATAATGTCGGCGAGACGGCGGATCGATCCGCGCTGGGCGGCAGGCGTGTCGCCGTCGTAGGTGGCGATCCGGGTCTGGGGCCCTGGCGCGATCTGCTCGAGCTTGCCAAGTTGATCCTGGGCAAGTGCCTTGGTGGGAAAGAGATAGAACGTCCGAACCGCCGGCTCCGTAAGGCTCCATTGGAGAGCGGGCAGGTTGTAGCAGAGCGTCTTGCCGCTGTTCGTTCCCGTCACGACGATCACGTCTTTGCCCGCCATCGCCGCATCGTAAGCTCTAGCTTGGTGGGAATAGAGCTGCGTGGAGTTGCCGATCACCTTGTCCAACCGCTTGAGAAGAAGGGGATGCATGGGCGATCTCGGCTCCTCAAACCGGGCTTCGCGAGGCTCTACCGTCTCGATATGCGCGATCTGGGCGGCTAGGATCTCGTTACCAAGGAAAGCGTCCATCAAGCCGCCTTCCTTTGAATCCGCCCCGCTGCTTTGCCGTGCCATCGTGAATCGCGCCTTCCTCAGTATGGCGAGCCGGCTCTCTGAGGCGTCCCTTGTAGATTGCCTTCGCGTCTGCCTTCCCCGGCCGGGGATGAGGCTCGAGCGAGAACCGGTGGTGGAGCACCTCGCGCGGAACGCTAGGAGCCGTTATTGCGCTTCTGCTTCCTGCGCTGCGTGAACTTCACCGCGTACACGCTGATGGCGAAGAGCACGCAAAGGGGCAGCGCCATCATCAGCATCGTGAACCAGTCGTTCGAAGGCGTTAGAACGGCGCTGACCACGAAGATGACGACCGTCGCCTGGCGCCAGTACTTGAGGAGCGTCTTCGCCTGGAGAAGACCGATCGCCCCCAGTCCGTACACGATCAGGGGCAACTGGAATGCGATGCCGAAGGCAAAGAGCATTTTCAGCACGAAGAACGTGAGGGTCCCGGCCTCTTGAAAGAGCACGGTTCCCGGAAAGTCCATCACATAGCTCGTGAACCAGCGCAGGGCGTTCGGGGTCAGCCACCAGGCAAATCC
>DATJYD010000440.1:0-4385 GCA_035499755.1 Fimbriimonadaceae bacterium | reverse complement strand
CCTTTCGGGTAGGTCGGCTTGAGCGAGAAGCCCTTGGTATCGACGGTCAGCTTGACCGGAATCATATAGTCCTCGGTCGGAGGGTTCTGATAGCCGTGCATGCCATCCGCGAACGTCACTTCGACGATCCCCTTCACGGTCGAGCCGGCTTTGGCGGTCTTCGGCAGGGTCACCTTAACGGTCGCGGGCGTCCCCTGTCCGAACGCGATGGCGGCGAGCAATGCGAAGAAGACGATCAGAGGGCGGCGGAACATGTTGGCGATGATACCGGAGGGCGGGATGAGGAGATGAGGCAGGGGAGGACCGGTCCAACCAGCCAGCCGCGCCGCCTCAGGCCGCGTAGACCGTCAGCTCGACGCCGGCGGGGCAGCGGATGTTGCGGCCCTTGAAGCGGCCTTCGACGTAATTGGAAATCCCGCCGCTCAGCCTGCCGAGCTCTTGCAGCGCCTCCACCGCGATATGGGCGCTGCGGCTCAAAGGAATCAAATCGATGAGGGCGTTCACCGTTCGCTTATGCCGGATATCGTGGATGAAGGCGATCAGCCGGTCGAAGACCCCGGCCTTGATCGCCGCCTGCACCATCGGGATATCGACGTTATGGGCGGCGAGGATCTCGGTTTCCTTGATCGAAAGAGAAACGGCGGTGTCCGTAAAAAGGTCGTGGATCTTATGCATGACGGACCGAGACTTTGGATCGTCGAAGGCTTCCTCGAAGGCCTTCGACTGCGCCGCCGTCGGTCTGACCGTCATTTCGCGCGTGATCTTGAGGTCGCCGGATTTTCCTGGCTCGGGAGCTAGATCGACCGCATTCCCATCGATGTCCCTCAGGTGTTCCAGACGCAGGGCGAGACGTGCGGGCTTGTCGAAGAAGGGAGCCGACAAGGCGCCTTCTCGGCGACATTGGCTAACCTCGGCGAAAACCATGCTGCCCTCCGGCACGACGATTCGCCCCTCGCTCACGATGTCCCGGGTGACGACCAGGGGGACGGTCTCGCCAATTCGAGAGGCGGAGGAACTGATGTCCTTGAGCACCATGACGTGGACCGCGGTGCCCTGCGGCACTTCGGCATGCGCGCCGATCCAGAGGCATCCGAGCAGAACCAGGAATGCTCGCCTCATATGCAACATTCTAGCCCCAATGCTGTTTGCTCAAGGAGACCGAACCACCGAATCCCCCGAGATCCACCGCCTCGGAGGCGGAGCCGATTCGACGGCCGGCGGCCCGAACTAAACCGTATTGATTCTAGCCCGCATTGGTGGCGAGAGGTTCAATACGCCTTCAGTCTGGTCGTAACGGTCAGATCCGAGGTCCTTCGCTTCGAACCTCGCACCACTCCGTTCTCCGCTCAGGATGCGCGGTCTGGTCTGCGGCGGCCGATGGATCCGGGCTCGGGCGGCGACTCTATCTCGGAACGCCGCGGTCGCTGCGCGTCAGGCCCCAGCGGCCGATGGGCAGCCAGATGAATTCGGACCGGCCAATCACGTCGTTGCGCGGTACCAAGCCCCAGGCCCGGCCGTCGTAAGAGTGGTTCCGATTGTCCCCCATCATCAGCACATATCCCTTCGGGACCGCCGCGGGTGGAGCGTTTTTCAGCTCCTTCTCGTAAAGGAGATCGGATAGCGACAGGTCCCTGGGGGGCAGCCAGTTGACGACCCAGGACCAACTGAGGTCGCCGTTGGGATCGACGCCCATCGCATACTTCCGGCACGTCCCGTCGATCTCGTAGTTGCAATTGGGATCGTCCGGATTTAGCCCGCGCTTCATAAGGACCGGGATGTACTGGCCGTCGAGATCGGGTCGCCCCTTGCCGTTGTAGTAGACCAGCTTCCAGTCCGTGTCCATTTTGACGTCGACGCCGATCGCCGGCTTGCCGTCCGGCATGACCTTGGGAGCGCCGTTTCCGGAGGCGTCGTCCATTCCGTCGCCCGGCGAGTCGGAGAGATACCGCTCATCGACCGGCTTGCCGTTTCGCCACAGCTTTCCGTCCTGGACGGTGACCACATCTCCCGGCACGCCTTGGCAGCGTTTGATGAAGTCCATGTCGTGCTGGTTCTTATGGAGGGCCCAGACCGGCGGGCGGAAGACGATGATGTCGCCGACCTTCGGCTCCGAATAGCGGTAGATGGCTTTGTTCGCGACGATGAAGTCGTTGACCCACAGGGTCTGCAGCATCGATCCCGAAGGGATGAGAAAAGCCTGGACCGCGAACGGCCGGATCAGCATGAAGACGAATACGCCCGCATACACGATCGCGTCCATCGCTTCGTTGAGGATTTTCGCAACCGGATAGATGCCGTGGCGGCGATGGGGCGCCGTCTTCTTCAGATAGTTAAAGAGAGCGAACCGGACCGTGGTGCAGAGGACCACGAAAACGACGATCTCGCTGAGGGGCGTGCGCGCGAGCGTGTCGATCGTCTGCTGAAGGCCGCCGCCCGACTGGTCGTGCTGAGCGAGGAGTGGCCACACGGCTTAGCGGCGCTCTTTGATCCGGGCGTCCCTTCCGACCTTGTCGCGAAGGTAATACAGCTTTGCCCGCCGGACCTTTCCACGCCGGGTCACCTCGATCTTGGCGACGTTTGGAGAGTGGATCGGAAACGTCCGCTCGACGCCGATCTGGCTGCTGATCTTGCGAACGGTGATGGTCTCGGCGATTCCTCCGTGCTTGACCGCGATGACCAGCCCTTCGTATAGCTGCACGCGCTCCTTGCCGGCTTCCCGGACCTTGACGTGGACCTTGACCGTGTCGCCCGGCCAAATCTTGGGCAAGTCGGATTTCTTCGACTCCTGGACGACGCTCTCTAAAATCGCTGATCTGGACATGATCTTCTCTTCAGCCAACAAGGAGAACAGCCGCTCGGATCGGGCCGGTTCCATCTTGGGGAGGCAACTGGGAAAGATAGCACATTCGCCCCGCGAGACTCAACCTTGCGGGGCCGGGCACTTCTACCGGCAATTCAGAGCGTAACGCCCAGGCGGGCAGAACTTCTCATAGAGTGAGGTAAAATTGCGCAGTTCGCCGCTATTATGGCAATATGCAAATGGGCATTCTAGCGACCAGGCACGATGGAGAGCGCTACGAAGAAGCCTTGGAAGGCAAGAGAACTCCGAGGGATAGGAGGGGAATGCCTGTGTTAGAGGACCCGGGCGGCGGCGGGCGATCCGCGACGATTTCACTTGAATCCCTCGTCGATTCGATTCCGGACGTGATCCTGTCGGTGGGCGGGGACGGGAAGATATCGTACGCGAATGCGGCGGCGTCGGCTCGATCGGGTTTCCAACTGGTAGGGACGCCTTTTTCCAACAGCTCGGCGAGTTTGGGACTTACGGCGGCGACGCCTGGACTCATGCGGGCATTGGAGCGCCGCGAGAGTTTCGAGGCCAAGGTCCCGGAGCCTTCGACGAACGAGTGCATCGAGGTCCGGGGGATGCCGTTCGAAGACGGCCTCGCGATCTTTGCCCGGCGTCTTGGCGAATTCGATGATCCGGCCGATTCCGACGCCGATCTCCAGCGCCTCAATGAGACTCTGAACGAGCGGGTCCGGGAGCGGACGGCCGAACTCGAAGCCGCGAATTCGGAGCTGGAGGGCTTCACCTATTCGGTTTCCCACGATCTGAGGGGGCCGCTTCGCGCGATCATCTCGACGAGCAAGATCCTGCTCGAGGACTCCAAGGGCAAGCTGGAAGAGAGCGAGCGGGAGCTTCTCGAAAGGCAGGCAGCGGCCGCGAAGAAGGTCGGCAGCCTCATCGACGAATTGCTCAAGCTATCGAGGATCGCCCGCCAGGAAATGCTGTCGGAGCCGCTGGACCTTGCGATGATCGCGGCCGACGTCGCCCAGGAACTGAAGGGAGAGGGCCATGCCGATCATATCTCGTTCGACATCCAGCCGAATTTGCCGGCGAAGGGCGATGCGAGACTCCTTCGGTTCGTTTTCCTGAATCTGTTGGAAAACGCCTGCAAATTCACGCCCGGGAGCGGCTGCGTCTGGGTGGGCAAAAAGGACGGAGCCTTCTTCGTTCGGGACGAGGGAATCGGCTTCGACATGGCCTACGCGCACAAGCTGTTTCTTCCCTTCGAGCGGCTCGTGAACGAGTCCGAGTATCCCGGAACGGGGATCGGATTGGCGAACGTGCAGCGCATCGTCCATCGGCATGGAGGACGGGTCTGGGCGGAATCGAAGCCCGGGCACGGCTCGACCTTCTACTTCACGCTCGCATAGTTCTCCCGTCCTGGTAAAGCGTTTCTTTGCAAGTTGCCTCTCAATCGTGTTAGGCAAACCGCTGCCAACCCAACCGCCGTTTTCCCCAAACCCAAGAACGCCGGGCTCCAAGCATCTCCAGCGTCTGCACGCAAGGCCTTCGCTTTTCGACTTTCTTGCCGCTCACA
>DATJYD010000439.1:0-9741 GCA_035499755.1 Fimbriimonadaceae bacterium | reverse complement strand
CGGGTCGGCCAGAACCTCACCGTGTCCATCGGCCGGATCGTGCAAAGCGGAGCCTTCATCAAGCTCCCCGAAGGCGCGGAAGCTTTCATGCCGGTAAGCGAAATGAGCGCACGCCGGGTCAAGCGCCCCGAAGATGTTGTCGCGGAAGGACAGGAGGTCGAGGCTCAGATCATCGATCTTCGTCCGGATGAGCGCCGGATGGTGCTGAGCATGCGTGCGATCGGCGGGGGCTCGTTCGTCTCGAACCGGGATGCCGCTTCAGGCGCGCCGCCGTCCTACGACGACGACATGCGCGCAGGCGACAAGCGGGGCAAAGCCGGCAAGAAGGGCAAGAAAGGTAGTCGAGGCGGCCGTGACTTTGACGACGACTTCGACGATGTCGGCGGCCGACGCGGGTTCGCAACCGGTGGCGCCACGATCGGCGAGCGCCTCGGCATGCTCAAGGGCTTCCTTGGGCGTGAAGAGGACGAAGACGAGGGCGAAGCCAAGCACGAGGAGCACGAGGAGCCGGCCGAAGAAGCCTGATTCTGGCTCCGCGTCAGGGTTCCTTCGAGGGCCCCTGATGGGCCGGTGTGCCTCCGGAGCGGAGGGCGCCGACCCCCCCTTCGGGTGCGGAGCGAAGCTCCGATTTTGGTCCGTGGGGCCGCTCATTAAGCAAACCGGCTCAACCCTAGAGCCTGGATCAATCGATCACAGATTCGCCGCGCGCCACCGGGGGCACCCAAGCGGCGCGACCGCGCGGCGCTTCGGCCTAAGACCCTTCAGTACACCTCGGGGATGAACTTGTAGCGGACCTTGCCGCGATACGCGTCGAACTCCGGGTTCGAGTGGGTCATGAAGTCGTCTTCGCGTTCTGAGCGCAACCAGTAGGCTAGGATGAAGATCACGAGAACGGCCAGCCATTGGTTCGGAGACGATAGCCCCTTAAGGTAGAACGCGACGAACATCAGGGCCTCCATCGTATAGCTGGGGTGGCGCACCACGCCATAAAAGCCGGTCCTCCTGACGCCCTTATCCGTCATGACTCCGAACATGGTGCCCAGATTGAAGATCGTCAACGTGTAGAGCACGTTCAGCACGAGCTCGACCGAGAGGACAAGGATCGGCATCACCCCGGAAACATAGACCGGCACGCTTCCCATCTCAGGAGGCAGCCATGACGGAGGCGTTCCCGGTTGGCTCAACGCGAGCACGTCGTGCTGCATCTGGGTCGCGAGGAGGGCCATTACGAGGCCGAGCAGGGGGCCGTAGCAGAAAGCATTCGTGATCCAGCCGGGAATCGTGAAGTCCAGGTTTCGAATCCGCTTGCCCCATATGTAGCCGGTGATCGAGTGGACATAACCGATCAGACAGCCGAGAATCGTCAAGTTGTAAACGAAGTCGCGGACCGTCACGAAGACGCTCTGAACGCTCGAGAAGTGAGGCGCGTGCGTCGGCATGTACAGCCACATCGCGAACGTGCTTTGGAAGAACAGCAACGTTCCTCGCAGATCGTGGACGTCGAATGCCCCTTGCGGCTTGAGAGTCGACTCGGGCCAGGCCGTCCGCAGCGCGTCGTTCGTGTTGCCTTGAATGAACGCGGCGAGCGAATAGGCGAATGCGTACGCAATGACGAGGTGGAGAATCCAGGTCGCGGCATCGCGGGCGGAGCTCCGGGGCATGATCTTGAGCGGCCCGCCCCGGAACCCGAGCTTGTCCCAGAGGATGAGAATCGGAGACCTCTTGTCCCGAAAGAGAACGTAGAGATACGCCAGCCCGCCGAGCACGCCGAGGGTCGGCAATAGAATCCCGAGGCGATCTGCCATCCCTGCGGCGTCGTGCTGATACTGTGGGACGAAATACGGCGCCAGCCGGTCCACGAGAACGGCGACGAGGCTAATCAGAAATCGCGCGGAGACCCACACGAAGACCACTCCGACGGCCAAATTCCATGCGATTCGAACCGAAGTGCGGTCGCCCAGTCGGACCAGGCGGCGAACCGCGAGCCCGATCCAGGCAAACGGAGACTTGCGCAGGACTATCCAACAGAAGGTGAACAAGCCCAGGACGGCAAGCACGAGGGCGACGTCGATCGTCGAGAGAAGGCCGGCATTGCAGACTGTGACCTGGGTTGGTACCGTGAACTCGCCGACCAGCGCTCCCGGTGCGATGGCCGTCTGGCCGCTCTCCACGACTCCCGCCGAGGAGGTCTCCATCACGTCGGTGAGCCGGATTCTCGCCACCGCGTCCATGCCGCGAAAGACGAGCAGGTGATCGCCGGGCACAAGCCGCAGATTCCGGCCGATATCGACCGTAATCCCGGCCGGCGAACTGGATACCACCCGGCCTTGACGACCAACCGCATAGAGGAACTGGGAGGGGTCGTAACTGAAGACCAGACTCGTACCGCTCGCCTCGTCCAATCTGGCTTCGCCGATCGGCCCCGTCCAATCCGGGCTGAACCGATAGACGGGAACCGCATCCCCGGGTGCTACGCCCCATGGCGCGACGCCGGTAGCCGCGAAGCGGTCTTGGGGAAGGATCCGGTCGACCGGCAGGTACCGGGTCAGACCAAGATGGATCGGCACCAAGAGGATAATGACCGCCGCGAGCAGGAGGCCGAGTTCATAGGCGATCCGAAACGGGGTGATCCTCTCTCTAACGTCACCGCCCTTGGAAGAGGTAACGGTGGCAGACCTCGATGGGCGAGGAAGCGTGGAACGCACCCCGTGAGTTTAGCCCCGAAAGCGTCCGCTCGCCCACGGCGCTGCCCAGCCACGCCCCGTGGCGCGCGGCGAATCCGTGGCTGACTATTCGGACTAGGGATTTCAGGATGGCTGTCGCAGGCGGGCCGGATCCTTCATACTGAGCGCATGCTGCGGGTCGCCATCACGGGGGGAATCGGCGAAGGCAAGTCGACCGTCCTCGGTTACCTCGGCGAAATGGGTTTTCCAATCGCGTCTGCCGATCGGATCGCCCGCGAAGTCTTCCTCGACCGGAATATTCAAGAACTTCTCGCGGCCCTCCTGGGAGTCTCCGCGCCCGTCGCTCCCGAGACTCTGCGCGGGGCCCTCGCTGACCCTGACATTCGTCGCGAAGTGAACGCGATGACGCACCCGAGAATCCTCGCGGGCATCCGGTCGATCGCCGAGGGATTCGTCGAAGTTCCGCTCCTTGTGGAAGCTTGCCTGCAGGGCGACTTCGACCGGGTGTGGGTCGTGACCTGCGGACCTGACGAGCAGTTTGCCCGGATTGCCGCGAGGGTCGGACCAGCCGAGGCGAGATCGCTCATCCAGGCGCAGTTGCCAACCCGCGCCAAAATCCCGTTTGCCGACCGCGTTGTCCGAACCAATGAGCCGGAGAGCCACGTCATGCGAAGTGTAAGCTTGGCCGCCCAGCGGGATTTGCGGTAGGGCATTGCGCGTCATGGTTCGTCGTGCTATACTCCAACCCGACTCGGTTGTCCTGCCGTGAGGTTGTTCGTTGCTTCGTTCGCGGGGGGATTGTGGCCGGGCCTCGGGGTTCTGAATGGGTTGGCCGAAGGGAAAAGGATATGCGGGTAGCGCCATTCGTCTCGTCGAGCAGCAGCGAAAAAAGCAGAGGATTGACTAAGGAGGACTCGTCATAGTGAGGCGGTTCAAATCGTTACCTAGTAAGGCGGTAGCCCTGTTGGCCATGGCGGCTTATCTGTTGCCGTGGCTTGCATTTATGTCGGTGGGTAAGGCTCAAGCGCAGTTGACCACCCAGCCCACATGGGCCGTCTTACCATTCGTCGTTGACGCGAAGACCGCGCCCGGAATGGCCAATCTGGGCGTTACGGCCGCTGAGGACGTGGCGTCGGAACTCTCGAAGACCAACCAGTACGACATCGTTCCCCAGGAAGAGGTGACCCGGGCGGCCGGGGACCTCGGCGTGACCTTCCCGGTGACCGATCCGACTACGATTTTGCGGATCGCCCAAGAGGTCCACGCGACGACCATCGTGACCGGTTCGGTCGTCGGCTACAAGATCATGAACGCCGAAGGCGGAAAGCAGGCGGTCACCGGCATGAATGTGACGGTCATCGACGTCGCTTCTGGCCTCGCGATCAACGGAGCGGGCGTTACCGCTTTCTCGACGGTTCGCGTTGGCGCCGACAACGATACTCTCGTCAACGACGCGATGGAGACCTCCGCCGTGAAGGCCGTTGGCATGATCCAGCAGCAGACCCTGCCGACCGGCACGGTTCTCAACACGACGGTCGACCAGGCCCTCATCAACCAGGGCACCCGTTCCGGGTTCAAAGTCGGCCAGAAGGTCGTCGTCAACCGCGGCCAGCGTGAGGTCGCGACCGGCACCGTCACCGAAGTAGAGCCGGATCAGTGCTACGTGCATCCCGACCGCGTCATGCTTGGCATCGAGCCTGGCGACCGGGTCCGGGTCATTTTCGACTTCGCTCCGATCGTCGGCTTCGCCAAGAACGGAAACGCGGAAGTCGGGCACGCTCCCGGCAAGCACAGCAACGCCGGATTCATCCAGGTCCTCCTGCTCGTCGCGCTCGGCGCCGTCCTCCTGGGAGGCGGCCATAGCAACTCGAACAACGGCGCGAACACGCTGGTGGCCCAAGCCGAGATGTATCCGTCGCCCACCGGCGACCCCTCCGTGTATCTTCACTGGGGCTCGGATATCTTCCATCGCGATAACTCCACGAACGTTCAGTGGCAGATTTGGCGAAGCGACGTCACGGACTCTCCGGTTCTCGTCGTATCGGGAAACCAGCGTCAGGCCCACGATGTGTCCACCCTGCCGCACCAGGGCAGCTACGACACCCTCGGCGCCTTTAACAACCAGATCGGCGGCTACGTCTGCAACGTGACGTCCAACCCTGAAGACGGCACGATCGCGACCGACGCGATCGGCCCAGCCCCCGGCCGAGCCTATCAGTACCGGATCGAGCTGATCTACGTGGTCAACTCCCTCGACCTTCCGAACGGTGGCGGCACCGGAACGGGAACTGGGACTGGAACCGGGACGGGAACAGGCACTGGGACAGGTACGGGAACTGGCACCGGCACCGGAACCGGAACTGGAACGGGAACTGGCACTGGAACGGGCACGGGCACTGGAGGAACCGGAACGGGCACCGGCACCGGCACCGGTACAGGTACCGGCACTGGAGGCACTGGAACTGGCACGGGCGGCACTTCCGCGAACTGCTACTTTATCTCGTCCCAGACGTTCGCGACCGGCCTTGCTTCGCCGCTCGTCCGCTCGACCGGGCAAGCTCCTGCCAACAACACGAGCATTCCCAAGCAGGTCAGCTACGACACGACGACGCAAACGATCACCTTCTCGTTCACTTCCGCCAACACCGCGGGCGCCAATCTGACCCTGCAGTACGTCATCGAGGAGTCGCTATCGCCGACGTTCCCGAGAGGGCAGACGCAGCTTGCCCATCTCCCGGCGAGCAGCTCGGTCGCGACCCTGATCACGAGCGGCACCACGGTGCTGAGCTTGACCGCCAACAATGACCTCTATCAGGACGTTGCGGAAGGGACGATCATCTACTGGCGGATTGGTGTCCGGAACGTCGCCGACGTGCCCGGTCCGGTCCCTGACAGCGCGGGCAATCAGTACGTCGTTGGGCCGACGATGCAGTTCACTCGCGCGGCAACGCCTCCGCCTCCGCCGGAGGCCCTCAACCTCGGCTCGGCCGGGGCGCTTCGTTAATCGGGAACAATCGGCCTGCCCTTGTCCGTCAATAGGGCAGGCCCCATCATTAGGAGATTTGGATGACTCGCACTCTTGCTAAAACGCTGGTGGCCCTTGGATTTGTTGCGTCGATGACGGCGGTCTACGCGCAGAACGACGCCTACAATGATCCCCCGATAGACTTCATCGGTTGGTCGTACTGCATCGATCCGTCCAACACCGCTCCGTACAGCACGGATTGGGCGATCAACTCCCGCGCCACGAATCTGTTCCGTTGCTCGATCGGAGGTTCCGGCACGGTCACCTATGGCGGGCAGAACAGCCCCTGCTTCACGACCGCGCATTCGTACAACTCACAAGGTCGTATTGGGTTTGCGAGTGGTCCCGTCGGCTCCTACCAGGACGATTTCGAGGTGGCGAACAGCGAAGCGACGCAGACGGTCGACGACGACATGGTCTATACGTTCGGAATGCCCTCCGACCCGGCCGGAGACTGGGGTTGCGCATGGATCATAACGATGGACCCGGCCACAAGCGCCCAAACGACGGCTCTTTTCGGAACGAGCATCACAGGCGAGTGGTTCGCAGGCTATAGCGGTCACTACATCCACATGGAGAACACCGCTAACAGCGTTCAAGCCGATCTCCGTATGGACGTGCTAGGCGACGGCGCCCGCGAGGTATGGTCGCTCCAGAACGTAGGGACGGCTGCCCAGGACATCGGCGTATGGCAAGGCGGACAGCTTGCCATCCTCCAGGACCAGGGAGGCGATCCCGTCTTTCCCGATTCCGGCCTCTTTGGCGATCCCGTTTATGTCGTTCTCCCCGGGCGCAAGCCGCTTGTGATCGAGACGCGAATCACCCGAGCGGCCGATCCCGCGAACTTTCCGGCTTACGCCCAGTTCTGCTATGGTCAGACGAGCGGCTATGGGCTCGAAGTCGAACTTGGTCCGACCTATTCGACCACCGACCTGAACGGCAACAGCGATGCGACCCTCGCCGACGAACTTGTGGTCGGCGGTGCGACCGTTATCGGCGATCCGATCAACGCGAACACCGTCAACCCGCCCGGCGACTTCATCTTTACCGACCTCGGCCTGCAGACGGACCAGTTTCTCGTGAAATGGCAGCCCGCCTCGGGCGGCTCGGTGGGAGCGAACCAGACCCGGACCGTCATCACCTACTGGCGCAACACCTGGGGGAACTCCAAGTACATCCGCACGGACGTGAACGGCAACCCCGAGCTTTCGGTTCAGCCTTACACGACCGTCGTGGACGCGCCTCACCTTCTGCCCCAGGATCAGGGCGGCGGAAGCAATGGGCTCTCCAATAACCCGTTCGACATCCGCGTCTACGTCGACAACACCGGCGGCTACTCGCAGGCCTACGTCGGTGTCGACATCGACGACGTCGAGGTCCACCTCTCACTTCCCGCCGGCCTGTCGATGTATAACAACGATTCGCCGAGCAAGATCATCACCCAGATCCATCCCCAGGATATGGGCTATGTCGACTTCCTCGTCCAGGCAGACGGCATCACGATCGGCGACCTTCCCTACGAGGTGACGATCAACTCCACGCCCGGCCCGTCGGCTAGCAAGCCGATCACCCACGACGGCGTCATCCGGGTTTCGGCTACGCCGCAGATCCCTGTCGTTCCCAACGCGAACCTGATGTCGGTGCCTTGGACCTTCACGGACTCGTCTTGGGAGGCGGTCTTGGCGCCGTTGACGATTCCGAACGACTTCACCGTGTACGACTGGGATCCGGTTCAGAACAGCTACGTCACATCGACGGCGGCGACCCGCGGCGTGGGCCACTGGTTCATCCTGAATCCGACCACCCATCCCGCCGCCGAGGTCGAGCCCTATACCGCGGCCGCGACTCCGACCGACATGCTCGTCGGCTATCCGAACATCGAGCTGTACTCGGGCTGGAACTTGATCGGCGATCCGTATCCTTACGCGATCCCGGTGTCCCAACTCGTCGGCGTTTCAGCCGCCAATCCCGCGCTGAGCTTCAGCTTCGCCGATCTGGTTGCGCAAGGCGCGGTCAGTCCGTATCTCGCGTATTGGGACACCTCGGTTAGCAACTACCGGTATGTCCAAGGCCAGGCGGCGATGCTGCAGCCGAACCAGGGTTACTGGATTCGGGTCCAGACTTCGCAAAACCTGACGTTGAACTACCCGCCGGTCTACGACACGTTCGTGCCGGGTGGAAAGGCCTCCGGCTCAAGTCAATGGGTCCAGGCCGCAAACCACTTCCGCGCGAACCTCGTGGCGCAGTCGAATTACGGTAAGGACACCGAGAACTATGTCGGCGTCGCGACCGGATCTGACAATCGGCTGCTCCAGATTCCGAAGCCTCCGATGGGCCCGGGCGGAGCGCAGGACCTTAACGTGAGCGTGGATGGTTCCAACTTTGGGCAATCCGTGCCGCTCGCCCAGGCCCTGTACAGCCGCACCGGCAGCCTCTCGTGGACGGTTCGCGTCCAGTCGGCGCACTCCGGGCCTGTCACCTTGAGCTGGCCGAATATGGCGACGATCCCGAACGGCATCACCTTCCGGCTCGTCGACGGCGTGACCCACCAGAGCTACGACATGCGGAAGACCTCGCAATACACCTTTACGGGTAGTGCGAACGGCACCCGCACGTTCACCGTGCAGAGCACATCCTCCTCGACCGTTCTCCCAACGATCGCCAGCCTGACGACGACGGCCGGGCGGTTGACGGGCAAGGTCTCCGCGGGGATTTACTACACGCTGAACTACGCCGCCGGCATCACGCTGAATATCCTCGACAGCAAGGGCAACCTGGTCAACGTTCTTCAGAACAACGTCAACGAGTCGAAGGGCAACCACTTCCTAGGGTGGAACCTGAAGACCTCGTCGGGCGGCTATGTTCCGGCTGGCACCTACGAAGTCCAAGCCGTCGCTCCTGCCACCAATGAGCGAAAGGAAACCAGCGTTACCGTCGGCCGCTAGGCCAACTCGACTCGGCTATAGGGAGAGCAGGAATCCTGCTCTCCCTTGTGCACTTTGGGCAGACCGAGATACGTCCACTCTTCGAATGCGCGGCATGAAGCTCCTCCTTGGGTTGCTCCTGACTTTGTGCTACTCGCTCGGGGCCGCCGACGGCGGCACGATTCAACTGACTTCGCTGCCAACGATGACGGTGGCGGACGGGAGAAGCACGGTTACCCTGAGCGCCACGGTGCGCCGCTCATCCGGCCAGCCTGTGCCGGATGGCACCCAGGTTCTCTTTTCGACCACCCTTGGGACGATCAAGGACTCGAGCATAGTCCAGACGACCGGCGGCATCGCCCGCTGTATCTTTCAGTCGGGAACGGTCGCGGGCAGCGCGATCGTTACTGCGCAGGCGCTGAGCGTCGGCGCGACGACCACGATGGAACTGGAGATTCTCAGCGATCGGTCGCTACTGAACAGCGCGAATGAATACGTCGAGATCGTGGCTCCGAAGGACTTGACCTTCTCGATGGACCAGAAGATCGTCGCCGCGGCCGGGCCGCACCGGGGCGCGAAGCTGCGTTATCGGGAAATCGAGGTCGACGCCGACGACCTGCAACTGAACATCCCCGTGTACGAGGTCCGCGCGAAAAAGGGCCATCTGAAACTGGGCAAGTACAGCTTGGACTTCGAGCAGTTGAATCTCAAGCTCAGTGCTCGAAAGGGAATTGCCGTCACCACGATCGTTCCTACGGCGCCCGCCGCGGCGACCGTGGTTGGGGAGATTCCCTGGTTCGTGGGCACCAGGCCGTATCAAGGCGCCGTGTCCGTCAACCTGAATGGGTTCACGCCGGGGGCGAAGATCGACGATCCGACTCAGTTCGACATGAGGGACCTGAGCGATTCGACTTCCATGATCACCGCCAAGAAGGCCGTCGTCTTCCCCCAGAAGAAGATTCAGTTCGAGAAAGCCAACGTCATCGTGGGCGGAGTCACCGTCCTGCGCATGCCGCTTTACGAACTCAACCTCATGACGGGCTCCAACATCGTCACCGACCAGATGATCGGGATTCAGAACGGGGCGTTCCAGATCAACTACCCTTAC
>DATJYD010000438.1:0-3155 GCA_035499755.1 Fimbriimonadaceae bacterium | reverse complement strand
GCCACAGCCAAAGGGGTAGAGGCGACGCACACCACGAACAACCACCCCATGCCTCTGCCCCGCCAACCTCCGCAGCCACGTCGCTGCCACAGCCAAAGGGGTAGAGGCGACCGGTCTGGGGCAGCACCAGGAGAACATACTCAGCCCAGTGGCCCGCTACCGTCACTACCGCAACAACCGACCCCGGCATCTGCGTATTCGTCACGACAACCGTGTTGGATTTCGCTCCCGTCTTCAAGAACCGGCATCTGGCCGACCTCGCGGTCCGCGAGTTGACGGCTGTTCACAAGAAACACCAGGCGAGGCTCCATGCATTCGTCATGATGCCGGAGCATTTCCACTTCGTCACGACGCTCTCCGAAACCCAGAACTCCATCGCGTTTGTGGACAGGCTGAAGACGCGCATCGCGGAGACGATTCTCCGCGAGCTGACGCCGGATGAGAAGTCTCTGTTCGACATGCAGCGCGGACTCAACCGGCGCCAATTCTGGCGCCCGAGCTTCCGAGGCTTTAAGGTTGAGGGAGAGGAGATGTTCTGGCAGAAGGTCGGATACACCCATCTCAACCCGGTGCGCCGAGGCCTCGTTCTCTACGCCGAGGAGTACCGTTGGTCGAGCGCGAAGCTGTATCTCGGCGGGCACTGGAGCGAGACGGAGGGCGTCCCGTTCAAAATGGACGATCTCCCGGAGTAGAGCCGGCCGTGTCGCCCATGCCTCTGCCCCGCCAAGCTCCGCCGCCTCACAGCTTCCACAGCCAAAGGGGTAGAGGCGGCCCCAGGGAGTTGGACGCGGCCCTCCAGGGGCCTCTACCCCTTTGACTCAGGCGTGCGGACACCACAGCCGATTGGCGGGGCAGAGGCATGCACAGCCTGCAGAGCCTCTACCCCTTTGACTCAAGCATGCAGGCAGCGCAGCCGGTTGGCGGGGCAGAGGCATACGGCCCCTTTGACTCAGGCGTTGGGACAGCACAGCCGATCGGCGGGGCAGAGGCATACGGGCGTGGAGGGGAGGGCCTATAATCTGGGCCACTCATGTCGCACAGGTCTTACCTTGAAGCCGCCACCGCCGCCCTCCGCCAGGTTGCGGAAACGCAAGGGCCCCGAATCGAGGCGGCGGCCGGCTTGCTTGTGGAGGCGATCGTCTCCGGCCACAGCATCTTCTCCTTCGGCGCGAGCCACTCCTTCATGACGACCGAAGAACTGGTGTACCGGACGGGCGGGCTGATGCTCGTCAACCCGATCTATCCCCATGGCATGAACCTGTTCGTGCGGCCGATTACGGCGACTTCGCGCCTGGAGAGGCTGGTCGGTCTGGGGGCTGAAATGCTCGCCTCCTCAGCCGCGAAGGAGGGCGACACGCTCATCCTGACCTCGACGTCGGGGCGCAACGCGGTCGTGATCGACATGGCGCTCGAAGCCGCGAAGCGCGGAATCGGGACGATCGGGATTACTTCGCTCGCCTACACGAGCGGCGTCGCGAGCCGACATCCGAGCGCCAAGAAGCTGGCCGACCTTTGCGATGTGGTGATCGACAATTGCGTACCGCTCGGAGACGCGGCAGTCGATGTAGCCGGATTCCCGCAGAAGGTCGGGCCACTTTCGAGCGTCACCGGATGCGCGATCGTGAACGCGATCGTCGCGAAAGTCGTGGCCGGTTTGGTCGCGCGCGGCGTCGAGCCCCCGGTTTTCATGAGCGCCAACCTGGACGGCGGGGACGCCTGGAACGAGCGGCTGCTGACCGAGAATCGCGATCGGATCCACTATTTGTAAGGGTTGTTAGCCCTTTGTTAGCCCGAATAATCAGCCACGGATTCGCCGCGCGCCATGGGGCGTGGCGGGGCAGCGCCGTTCGTCGATAATGCGGGCTATCCGCTATCCGCCGTGGAGCATCCGGGGAAGGCCTTGCAGCAGCCACTCCACCCAAACGAAGTACATCCGGTCGATGAGCAACGCGAAGCGGGTCATGATCGTCGTCCCGAAGATCGCGCCGAAACCCACCATCAGCATGAGGCGGCCAGCCGTCGACATCCCTCTCGTGAACTTGCTCTTGAAGTCGGTACAGAAGATGAAATAGCTCAGCACGCACAGCAGAGTCACGAGGAAGACCAGGTTGTTGATCGCCTGCGAGCCGTAGACGTTGTTGTTGATCCGGTCGAGCGCGTCCAACGGCAGTCCGGTCCGGTCGGGAACGGCGAGCCTGGACCAGTCGGTCGGGATCGCCGGCTTGATCGAGTTCTCGATCTGGGGGCCGTACTGGTTGAACCAGTTTTGGATAGTCTGCCCCGCGCTGATTCCGATCAGGAGTCCGATCGGAATCCGGCTCATCCAGTTGTGCTTCTTGCTGAAGATCGTGTAGGCGAGCGCGGCCAGCGGAAGCACCAGAATCCAGGGCCAAGCTCCGTTTTGGCCATATTCGCCCGCCTTGTCGGCGGTTCGCCCAACCAGCGGCCCCCACCAGAGATCGTACAAGGTCTGCGTCCAGAGGAGGGTCAAAGAGAGCCCGGCCGCGAGGCCCAGGAACATGTGTTCGAAGAAACGATAGATCCTCGTTTCCTTGTAGAGCACGCTATACATGCCGAACGTGGCGAGCGCGCCCGCCGTCATCTTCAGGAAGTGATATCCGGGGTCGTCGAGAGTTAGCGGCATCAGACTTTCCTCCGTCGCTCGAGCATCATTCCGATGTTGCCGATGACGATCGCGACGATCAGTAGCGTCATCGCGCAGCAGAAGGCCAAGTAGTAGTCCATGCCCCTCGAGTAGTTGTGTTCGCCGGGAAAGGCGGCGGCGATCGGCGGCCCTTCGGCATGCCCTCCAACGACGCCTCGTGCGTCGATCCCCTTATCCATCAGAGTCTCGATTTCGACGGTGCCGACGAGCCCATTGATCAATCCCTTAAGCTGCCCCGACTTGTAGTAGTTGAGCTGCTCGGGGAACATCACGCCGGTTATCATCGAGATCACCGCGACCTGGCGTCCGACGCGGGCCACGATCGTCGGCATTACGTTCGACATCGCGACGCTTACGTAGGCGGGGAAGTCCTCGACCCGATGAATGTTCTTGAGCACGGGGGACTCGAAGACGCTTCGCTCCCTTCCCGTCGGATCCTTGGCCTTTCGGGTCGCCCATGCGTCCCGCACGTTCGAGGCCACCGTCTGGA
>DATJYD010000437.1:0-4334 GCA_035499755.1 Fimbriimonadaceae bacterium | reverse complement strand
GCGAACCTGATCTATACGCTCTGCACGCACCGCGACGTCTTCTCCTTCGACGAGAAGCACGCTCCCGATGCCTGGCCCGTCGCGAAGTCGATAGGGCTGCTCGCGGCGGCGACGGCCATCCTGTCTCTGGAAGCGGAGTTGGTTTCCGGCGCGCTCCAGGACACGTCGCGCGGTCTCGGGGTCTCGCCCTTCTTTCTGGGGATCATCGTCCTGGCGATCGTCGGGAACATCGCCGAGTACATCGCCGCGATTTACTTCGCCAAGCAGGATCGGATGGGTTTGGTGGTCACGATCACGGCCGGCTCGACCATCCAGGTCGCGCTCTTGACGGCGCCCGCTCTGGTAATCGTGTCCCAGTTCATGCCCCACCACCTCAATCTCGTGTTCGGCAATCCGCTCGAGATGATCGCGATCGCCGCGACGGCGTTCGCCTTCGGCTCCATCTCGCAGGATGGGGAAACCACCTGGTTCGAAGGCGTTCTCCTCCTCGCCGTGTACGTCTTGCTCGCCCTCGCTTTCTTCTTTCTATGACACGCCGCGTTCCTGGAACTTACTGGAGAGAACGGGGCTATGAATAAGCACACCCCAAGCGCTATGTCGATGACTTCAAGGCCGCCGGCCGCTCCCGTTCTGATGTATCACCGCATCGGCCGGCCCCGGCGCGAGTCGATCGTCGCGGGCCAGTATGTGCCGGCCGGGCTATTCGAACGCCACATGCGGTTCCTTAAGCGTCGCGGCTATGAGGCGATGGACCTCGGCCGCTTCGTTCGCGAACTCGCTTGCCCTACACCGGGAATGCGGCCTCTCGCGATCACCTTCGACGACGGATACGAATCCACGTACCGGGAGGCGCTGCCGATCCTCAACCGTTTGGGCATGACGGCGACGGTGTTCGTGGTCGCGGGATGCATCGGCCTCACGAACGCTTGGGACGAGGCGAAGGGCGACGTCAGTGAGCGAATCATGACCGCCGACCAGATCGTCGACGCCCATCGGCGCGGCCTGATCATCGCTTCCCACACGACGTCCCATTGCGATCTCGTGTCCTGTGCGGACGAAGATGCGAGTGAGGAGATCCGCGCTTCCAAGGAGATCCTCGAAGGAATCCTCGGCAGTCCGGTCGAGTGGTTCAGCTATCCGTATGGACGCGAAGACGAGCGCATCCGCGCGCTCGTGCGTAGCTCCGGCTATCTGGGCGCCTGCGGCACTCATCGCACCCTCAATACTTCCCGAACCGATCCCTATTCTCTCGCGCGCCTTAACGTTCGCTCCTCGACCTCGGTTCCCTGGCTCATCTACAAGCTCGCCCGCGCCCGCCGGGATGATCGGGCGGAGAGATGATGCCCCTTAGCTTACTGACGCGCGAACGCGCTGGGAGCGTTGAATACTCTCAACCGAGGATGGCGAGATCGTGAGAGCATTCCAGTTCATCGAGGGCGGCGCCCGCTACGGAGCGGCGGTCAGCGTCATGAACACCGCCGAAGGCATGCGGGAATGCGAGATCGCGGTCGAGTTCGGTGTCTTTGCCGGACGGCCTCTCGGCGAAGCCTTGCGCGAGAATCGATTCGTGGTTCACGAGATACCCGCGCATCGCCGCATCGACTTCCGCGGGATTCGCACCCTCGTCAAGCTACTTCGAACCCGCCGTTTCAATCTGGTTCACACCCACCTGTCGAGGGCCACCACCAATGGGCTTGTCGCCGCGCGCCTGACCCGGACGCCGATCGTTTCCACCGTCCACGGCATGAACCGCAAGTACACCTACATGTACACAGACCACATCATGACGGTGTCCGAGGCGGCCAAGCGCCATTTGATGGCCCAGGGCGTGGACGAGGGGCGAATCACTCCCGTTTACAACTGCATCCAGACCGCTCCTTTCGACGCGCGGCCCGACAAGGCCGTCGCGAAGGCCGCGTTCGGCTTCGCCCCGAAGACCTATGTCCTTGGCACGATCTCTCGCGCCCATCGGCAAAAGGGGATCGACGTCGCGATCGCCGCCGTCGCCGACCTTCGGGGCGAGGGCGTCGACGCGAAATACCTCTTCATCGGCGACGGTCCGCACCTCGGCGAGTTCAAGGCGCTCGCCGCCGAGTTGGGCATCGCCGACCATGCCGTCTTCCCCGGCTTCTCGCCGGCGGTCGTCGAGGCCCTGTCGGCGATGGACGTCTTCCTGTTTCCCACCCATCGCGAGGCGTTCGGGATTTCCCTCCTGGAAGCGATGGCGGCGGAAGTGCCGATCGTCGCCTCCTCGGTCGACGGCGTGCCGGAGGTGCTCGACGAGGGCAGCGGCGTCTTGCTCGGCGTCCGAACGCCCTACACCTTCGCTCACGCCGCGTACCGGCTGATGGAAGACGCGGGTTACCGGGACGAGATCGTGGCCAATGCCCGCACGCGCGTGGAGACCGTGTTCTCGGTTCAGAACACGGCGCGGTCGGTCGAGCGCGTCTACCGCCAGATCCTCCGGCGATCCGAACCGACGCCTCGGCACAACCTCACCGACGTGCTCTAGGCAGTTGTCACCGAGAGGCTCTCGGCCGGGGATGAAACGGCGTTCGGCACCGGGATTCAGACTAAAATCGACAAGGTTTAGCCTTGAGCAATGGGTCAGTTTGACCAGGAGGGCGTCTCTTGCATGTTGCCTCCTCACGATGTTGACAAACCCCTCCCGACCCAACCGCCCCTTGTTCCAGGTTGCGATCGGCGACCGAGAGCGGGTTCGACTTGACTACCGAAGGCGATCCAATTCAAAGAAACGGCGCCTCGCTAGGAGACTGCTGCGAGGAGTCCCTCTGAGAAGCGCCGAACCCCGTGAGGGCGACTTTCAGTTCCCGCTCAACCGAGGGTCGAGATCCTCGGGCTCCGCCCGAGCGGGGGCTGAAAGCCCCCGGCACGGGGCTGACTTCACGCAATAGCCTCCTATCTATCTTCCCGCTCTAAGGAAGCTGGCGAGGTCTTGCTCGTTGACCCCGGGTTCGCCTCCGGCGACGTTGTTCAGCTTCCCGTTCTTCATCCACTTCTCAAGCTCGTCGACGAGGGTGAAGAGATGGTCGAACGACTCCACCCAGAAAAGGAGCGGCTGATAATGGTCGATCTCGAAATACTGGTTGATCACCCATTCGATCTGAATCGGATAGCGCTGGACCGCCGGCGAGTCGATGCAGTGCGCCAGTTCGCCGTAAGACGACAAGAGCCCGGAGCCGTAGGCGCGCATCCCGTGCTTGGGATCCTTCATCAGGCCGAATTCGATCGTGAACCAGAAGAAGCGCGCCATCGCCTTCATGACGCTCGTCAGGGTGTGGATCTTCTGCTGTTCGTCCGCGATCCCCGCGACGAGGTCGGCCGCGGTGTGGGCGCAATCCCCGAACCGGACCAGGGTATCGGCGAAGGCGCGATCGGTATGCATCGGCACGTGGCCGGCGATATCGTGGAAGATGTCGGGTTCGGGCAGATAATCCAGCTTGTCGGCGGAGCGGATCGTGATGGTGGTGGGAAACTCGCGCTGACGCAGGCAATCGAAGAATTGGAAAGCCGGAACGTAGCCGCTCACCGGCTTAGCCCGAAATCCGGTCAGCGGGCAAAGGAACTCGTTGACTTCTTCGATCTTGGGAATGCGGCCGGGATCGAGGCAGAGGGATCGGATGCCCCGCTGGAACCACTCGTTCCCGTACTTCTCCCACCGAGGCAGCATCCGGTGGTAGAGCCGTCTCCACGCCTCGTGGTTGGCGTCGCTGTAGAGGTCGTAGGGTTGATAGATGTACAGCTCGCCACGATGCTGCGCCTCTTCGACGAACGGCGCTTGCGTCGTCGTCAATCCGGGCCCAATATGCTCGACACTCGACTCTGAAGATGCCAGCGAAAGCCTCCTATGCTTACTTATCTTATGACGAAGGAAACCCCTTAGTCGTCGTCCAGACCGAGATCGATCCGGTCGCTATAAAAGTGGAGAAGGATCACGGCAACCAGGCCGAGCAACGGGATGACGAAGGCCGCCCAATGCGCCGCCATCATCTTCTTCTCCCGGCCCGTCGCGACGAGGACCTGGTAAACCGGACTGCCCAACCACCGACTTAGATGGCCGAACCAACCGATCCACAGGGCGCAGGCGAGGGGGGCCACCCCAAACCACTTCCAGGGAGCGATCATGGGCATCCGCTTTCCGAGACGCCACCCGGCAAAGTAGATTACGAGACCGATCAGGGTCAGGCCGAACGGCAGGATCACGACGTCGCTGATTCCGTCGGGGATGTTATCTTGAGCGAGCAGGTTCAGCATCGTGCGATCAGTTTACAGGGGCGGGACCCTCTTGGCGAGCTGCAGCATCATGGAGTCCA
>DATJYD010000436.1:0-2877 GCA_035499755.1 Fimbriimonadaceae bacterium | reverse complement strand
TTCTCGTCCTTTTTTACTGGGAGGAGCTGAGCCTGCAGGAGATCGGCGACAGCATCGGCTGCAACGTCAACGCGGCGAAGACGCGCCTGTACAGAGCCCGCGAGCGCTTTCGGATCCACTACGAAGCGGTGAATCCATGAGACGGATTCCTCCGGATGTGGAGCGCTTGATGTGGCTCGTCGCGGAAGAGCACGATCCTCGGGCTATCGCCGACTTCGAAGCGCGCTTCCCGACTTTGAAGAACGAGCTTCAGAAGCACCTCTCGATGGTCGACGACCTGAAGAGGGCACGGCGCAAGGCGCCGGCTCACGAGATTCCGAGATTCACGCCTCGCTATGAACAGGCGAAGCCGCCGTTGAGCCGCGGCATGATGGTCGTTTTCGCGGTGGCGATTATGGCGGTTGCCGTTGGCGCCTTCGCGCTGGTTTCCTACCTTTTGGCGCCCATTCCGAAGCCGCTCCCGGCAGTCGCCAACGTCCCAGTCGGACCGCTCAACCCTCCGGCGATTCCATCGAAGAACCCGTCTCCAGTGACGACTCCGTCCGGCCCGACGCTCGTCAACCCGCCGTCGACCGAGACCGTGTCTAACGACGATCCCCTCCAAAGGGCGATCACGCTCAAAGTGGACCGGGCCCCGCTCGTGGCGGCGATCGCGATGGTTTGCAAGCAGGCCGGGCTCTCGGCGGACGTCGGTCCGGGATTATCGACCTCCGACATCAGCGTCGACTGCGAGGGCGAGCCGGCCATCCAGGTTCTTCAGGAGCTCGGCCAGAAGTACGGCTTCACACCGCTTCCCGACGAGAAGGGCAAGATCCTGATCATCCCGGTCAGACCCGACGGTTCTCCTTCGGCAGGCAGCGAGCCGGCTGTGAACGCGCCTGCTCCGAAGGAGGCGCCGGACGGCGCCGGCAAGGTGATTCCCTCGAGGACGGGGACCCCTTCCGACCACCCCGGGGACCGGTAACCCGGGCCGACTTGGCAAAGGACGGGACCGTTGTTATACTGACTGCGCAAGTCGCTTTGGAGGCGATGCTATGCCCACTGTCGAGCGCAGGTCAGATGTCGTCGAAGAGCATTCCGAAAATGTCGTCCGCTACGGCGGCGGCGGGCTCTTGCTCTTTCTTGTCGCGTTGGTGCTTTGGTTCTTCAATTACAACTACCAGGGATCTCTGCTCCTCTTCTCCTACGTGCTCGGTGTGATTTCCTTGGCGCTGATGGGCTATGGCGCCAAGCGGGCTCTGGATATTCGCAAGGTCCAGGCGTTCTCTTACTCCTGCCCTTACTGCAAGGCGAAGAATCGGCTGTCCGCCGAGCCGGAGACGGATTTCACTTGCATCGAATGCCACCGCTTGATTCCGGTGCTGGACAAGCAGGTACTCCCCGTCCAGCGGGTTCTTTGCGGCTATTGCCGAGAGCCGAACTATTACAGCGACAAGACGATCGTTCTCCTATGCGAAAGCTGTAACCACGAGATTCCGATCACGCGCGGCGACGGAAGCGTTGCCCATTCCAAGTTCGCAATCCAAGAGGACACGAGTACATACGAGTTGTCTCTGACCGGCTACGAGCATGCGACCGAAGACCTCGTAACTTGTCTGCAGCAGATGTTGGCTCTCAATAGGAATCAGGTCAAGGATATGCTGACCGACCTTCCCTGCGTCCTTCTCACAGGGATTCCGAAGAAGAAGGCGGAAATGCTGGCGGCGCAATTGGCCGTGCATCACGCGGCAGCAAGCTATCGGCCGATCTGATCGGGCCGGGTTCGTTCCGGGCGTCCGGATAGGGTTCCTGCGCATTCGCGCAACCGAATGATCTGGTCGTATCACAATGTCCTGCAGGTGTCATGTTTAAGCTACTGGTTGTCGAAGAAAGAGAATCGGCCGTCGAGCTGATCCACAAGGAGATCCGTTCGGGAGTTCTGCGGGGCGCGAAGGCGCTCGTCCTCCCGATAACCGCGGCGGAGACACGCCTCTTCGAGGCAGAGGAATTCGCAGACAGCCCGAATCTGCTCATCCTCGATGTTTTGGAACCGGCGACGACGGGGATCGAATTGCTCGCGCGACTCCGGTCGCACGAGCGCACCCGGTCCCTTCCCGTCGTGGTTCTCCTTCCCGAAGATGCGGAAGGGGAGCCGGATCTATTCTATCGAGCCGGCGCCAATAGCTGCCTGCGGAGACCAGAGGAAGACGAGCTCTGCGCCTTTCTCCTTTCGGTCACGCGGTATTGGCTGGGCGTAAACGTCTGTCCTCCGGTCCGGATATAGGCGGCAAGTCAGCCTCCGGTTTCTAAGGAACCGGCGAATGCATCGGGAAGCCCAATAGCTAGCCCTCGTATGGGGCGCAAGGAGAGTCTAATGAAGACCATGCTAATCGCGGGAGCGGCCCTGCTCGGAGTTGCATCGGCCTATGCCGGCCAGCAGGAGACCATTCGGAGCCATTACAACCTCAGCGTCGCGAGCAGCGCGAACATGTCGCACATCGAACCGAAATCTGGCGTCACGAACGCGGACCGAAGGTTTCTGGCCACGATGAACGACGTCGACCGCTCGGAGATCGCTCTCGGACGGCTTGCTCAGAGCAACGGAACAGGATGGGCAAGGGGTTTCGGAGCCGATATGGTCCGCGAACACACGATGAACCTCGCCTCGCTCGACAAGGCGGCGGCCCAGACCGGCGTGCGGCTGCCGGATGCTATTTCGCGGGCGAGCCAGGCAGCTTACTCACGTCTCAGCAAGCTGCATGGCGAGGCATTCGACGCCGCTTATCGGCGCACGATGGTGCAAGGACACCAGCAGGTTCTCGCCAAGATTCAAGAGGAGATTCGCGCAGGCCATAACTCGCACATCCGCGACTACGCGGTATTCACAGAGACGGCCGT
>DATJYD010000435.1:0-7001 GCA_035499755.1 Fimbriimonadaceae bacterium | reverse complement strand
GGCATTGCGGTTCGATTCCTACGTCGAGGAGTACGGCATCCCGTGCGGCTGCTACGGATCGAAGGACGACCCCATCGCCGTGCATCTCCATAGCCAGTTCCTTCTCGGTCCGGAAGCCGGCCACTTGAACATGACGGGAACCAGCGGCCTTGCCGCCAAGACCAGCTTCATCCTGTTCCTGCTGGGATCCATCTTCACCCACGCCAAAGACGAGCCGTCCGCGGCCGGAGACAAGGGCGTCGCGGCCCTTCTCTTCAACGCAAAAGGCGGCGACCTGCTGTACATCGACGAGCCGCCGAAGCATGAGATCGACCCGAAGCTCTACGAAGCCTGCCGAATCCCGATCGCTCCCTTCGAAAGGGTCGCCTACTTCGCACCCTACGACCGGGACGGAGCGAACCTGAATACCCTCCGCCGAAACGAGATCCTGGACGAGAGAAACCCGACCCGTCCGTTCAGCTTCGGTCTCGCCGACGTCGTCGAGTTCGCCGAGGTCCTCCTCAACAAGGACGACCTCGACGCCAAGGCCGACGCCTACCTCCAGTACCTGAACGATCGTTTCGTGCTCGGGGAGGGCCACCAGATCGGCGGGGAAGGGCCGAAGCGGAAAGCCACCTCGCTACGCGATCTCGTGAGGATCATCCAGGATCAGCTTCGGTGGGCGGAGATGAAGAACGTCGGCCAGATCGAGAGCCATAGCGCGCTGACCGCACGGAAGATGTACAACCGCATCAACAATCTTGGCGGCCGCTTCGCCGGGCTGATTGCCGAGAACGGAGCGCCGACCGGGCCGTTCGACGAACCTTTCCAACCGAACACGGTCTATGTCGTGGATGTCGCCGGCCTGGATTCCGACAGTCAGGATCTCGTTTTCGCCGGCTTCGTCAAGAAGCTGCGGCAGCGGATGGAAACCGGTGAACTTGGGGTTGAAAGGCTGGTCGTGATGGTCGACGAACTCAACAAGTACGCGCCGAGCGGCGGCGCCGAAACCTACGTGGTGCGCGCCCTGCGCGAAATCGCGTCTCGCGGCCGGTATCTGGGTCTGACCCTCTTCGGGGCGCAGCAATTCCGCAGCCGGGTCGACAAGGAGATAGTTGGGAACGCGGCGACCCACGCGTTCGGCCATGTCGAGACGGAAGAACTGGCTCAGCCGGGCTACAGCTACTTCAGCCCCGCCGTGAAGGAGAAGCTCGGCGCGCTGAAGCCCGGCGAGATCCTGATCAAGCACCCGCACTTCGCCCAACCCGTCTTCGTGAGCTTCCCCCTCCCGGCTTGCCTCAAAGGACAGGACGGGCTAAAGGCCTATCCCCTTTCGAAGCCGATGTCGATCGAGAAGCTGATCGAGAGCGAGATCAAGCGGCTCAAAGGGGACTTCAATCAAGCGCGAGCCATTCTGGATTCCCTGAGCCGGGACGAGAAAGACCAGCGCGAAGTGCTCCGGAACCTGCGTAACGCCCGTTTGGGTGAAGATGCAGCCGAAATCCTGAGACGGGGAAAGCGGCAGCCGATGAAGGCCGAGCCGAAGGCAGTCATAGACGACCACGATCCCTTCGCGGAGTTGCTGAACGACTGAGTACCCACTCTCCGCTTAACACTCCGCAGCGCACGGTTCCGCGCCTACGGCACGATGAGAAATAAACTTCGGCCTGTTCACGATCAACTTCCTATGAGCAGTCCCCCAACGACCTCATTCAGGCCAGCCGCAGGACCACGGCTCAACTGCTCGCGGTTCACGCTCCAGGCTACTTGACGATTACGACGCCGTTCTTGTCGTGGCCGTTGGGAGTGACTTCCAACTCGTTCTTGTAGGTCCGGTCGCCGACTTTGCGGGCGACTTCGAACTCGCCGGTAGCGGCGACCTTCTGTCCCTCCTTGGGCGCCGGCTTGAGCTCGCCCCGGCCGAAGACGGCGATCTTGTCCTTGCCCTGTGTCAGGTCGAACAGGAAGTATTTCCCGCTGTCGGAGGAGCGGGCGACGAACCTCTGGACCACGCCGGTCACCGTGATCGTCTTGTGGTCGAACTTCGCGGGAGACTTGAGTATCGCGCTCGGGGTGATCTTGTCGGCGGCGAGGGCGACGGTCACGAGGGCGACGGCGAATAGGGCCAAGGTTCGCTTCATGGGGCTAGATCTCCAAAAGAGCGGTCACGTCGTAGCCGAGGAGGGTCTCCCGGCCATGCAGGAAAGTGAGTTCGATGAGGCAGCCGAATCCGCATACGGTCCCCTTAAGCCGCTCGACAAGCCTGGCGGCGGCGGCGGCGGTGCCTCCGGTAGCGAGAAGATCGTCCACGATGTAGGCTTTCTGGCCGGGCTTGATCGCGTCGACGTGCATCTCGACCGTGTTCGTTCCGTACTCCAGCGCATATTCTTCGGAGATCTTGTCGTAAGGCAACTTTCCGAGCTTGCGCGCCATCGCGAAGGGAATCTGGAGTTCGAGCGCAATCGGCGCTCCAAAGATGAAGCCGCGGCTCTCAATGCCGACGATCGTCTCGGCACCCTTCGCCTTGGCGTCCGCCGCGATGATGTCGACGACTTGCTTCATCGCGGCCGGGCTCTCCAGGACCGGGGTTATGTCTTTGAACAGGATGCCCTGCTTCGGGAAGTCGGGAACGTCGCGGATGAGCTTTGCGGCCAGGAGTTCAGCCATACAGGTGGCAAGGATACCGCCCCGGAGCCGATGGACGTGGTGAATCCGAGTCAGCTCGGCGGTCTCAATCGCCCCGAGTGGTCTGCTTGGCGACAGGAAGCTGGCCGTCCTGCTTCCGATGCGCTGGGGTCAGAGAACGGGTACATCCCGGAGCCCCACGCTGGCGATCGGGACCATCAGGCATAATCTCAGTCCGGTGATGGAGTCATGCCTGATCTAGCCGACCTGCTGGAAGCCTCGGGAGCCGTGCTGCATGGCCATTTTCTGCTCACCAGCGGAAGGCACAGCGACGTCTACTTTGAGAAGTTTCGGATCCTCGAACAGCCGGCGGTGCTCAGCGCCTTGTGCGGGGCAGTCGCCGCTCACTATCGAGACTGGCAGATCGACTTCGTCGCCGGGCCAACCACCGGAGGCATCATCATCGCGTTCGAAGTGGCCCGCCAGATGAGCCTCCCGGCCGTCTATGTGGAAGCCGAGGGTGGCCGGAAGACGCTTCGCCGCGGCAAAACCATCCCGGCCGGAGCCCGGATCCTGATCGTGGACGACGTGCTCACGACCGGCACCTCCCTCGTTGAGACGCGGACGGCGATCGAGGAGGCGGGCGGGCAGGCGATTGCCTACGCGGTTCTCATCGACCGCGCCGCCCCCGGCCTCGAATTCGGTTTGCCCCTCTTTGCCGCCTACAAGGTGGAGGCAGTCAGCTACGCGTCGGAGGAGGTTCCTGACTGGTTAGCCGCGATCCCGGCCGTGAAGCCGGGGACCCGGAAATGAGTCCGACCGGACGCGAACGAGCATCTTCGCGCATCTAAGCGAGTCTTGACACCAACTGCTTCAAGTCGCGCGTCCTCCTAAGCTCGACGCCGCTTGCGAACCGCTAAAGCGATCCCTCCCAGCCCAAAGGACAGAAGGCTCACGGGTTCGGGGACGACCGCGGGGGCGAGTCCATCGATGTTGTTCTGAACGCCATTCGAACCGATCAGAGTGAAGACGCCAGTCGCGGTGTCGACCTGATAGAGGTTATGACCGCCGCCGTCGTTGAAGAAGAGCTTCCCGCTGGATGGGTCATAGGTGAGGTCGGCGGAGTTCGAATTCGTCAAGCTGATCTGACCGCCGAGGCTGGTGAGGTCGGCCGTGTCCTTGTCGACCTTGTAGACGACTCCATCGTCACCGACTCCGTAGAGAGTCGAATTGGCCGTATCCCAGGCCAGTTCATAGATATCCCGCGAAAGCAGGCCGTGGTCGGTCAAGTTGCCGGTCGAGGGATCGACGGCGAGGAGGTGCTTCTGATAGGCGTCGCTGCCCTGGTACTCCACCGTATAGAGGGCATTCGCATCGGGGTCGGCGGCAAGGCAGAACCAGTTCAGACTGGCTCCCGCATCTTGCTGGCTGATCGGTGTAAAGATGCCGGTCGCCGGATCGATCGAGCCAAAGAGCTCGTTCGTCGAGTTGAAGCAGTCGGTGGCGTAGAGGGTTCCGTTGAGGTTGGCCATACCGACGATGCTGGTGGCCACGGTTTCGCCGTCGGCCAGTTTCAGATCGGCGATGTAGGTCGCAGCGCCGGTAGCTTCGTCGACGGACCACAGCTTCCCGCTGACCGGAGGCCGTTGGAATCCCTCCGAGGAAAGGCCATAGAGCGTCTGTGCCGAGGCAACCCCCGTCGTGAGGAAAAGCAACGCGAAGCAAGCCGATTTGTTCATTCGATCACCCCCGCACACGGTGCAACCAAGAAACAACCGCGCCGTTGGGCTCGCGCAGCCAAATCCACAATTGGTGTCCCGATTCTGACAGACGCCATGTCGGCTCTTTGTCCGATGGGTCGAAACCCGTATAAATCGGGGGGCGGAATCAGCCGAAAGATCATGCCAACGCTTCCTTCGAGCGTTCAGACTCCAGAGGCTCGCCCGGAGCTCCGGGCAGTCTGGCGGCAACAGGCCTGATGTCGCAGCGTTGCAGTTTTCCAACCGCGGTTGGATCGAACCGCCGAATTGCACCGATTCTCCGATCGAGATCTTCGCGACAAACACAGAAGTGGGCGGGTCAGGCGGATATCGCGTGAAGCAGGGCGTCGGCGTCGGCAAGGGAGAGCGGGCCGAAGTTGGCGCCGTACCAGACGCCCTCGTTGCCGAGTTCTTTGTGAAGCTCCAGGATGTCGTCCGCATCCTGCGCCTCTACCCGGACCCCTTTGCCGGCTTTGAGGATCGTGCGATAGACGTCTAGCCACCGGCGAGCCGGGCCGTGTCCATCGCCGTAGACCCATTGAATTGCGTCGATTTCCTTCACTTCGAGAAGGATGTCGAGGTGCTTTAGCGCCGCCTCGCCGTCGAGGTGGTAGATGTTCCGTTCGGCTTGCCTCATTTCCTCGATCACTGAGGGGAGGACCGCGCGATGAAACATCTCGACGCCGATAAGTCCGGAAAAGTCGGCCTGAGGGACATGGGAACGCTTCGATGAAAAGGCACTGAGCCACGTCCCGATCGGAAGGCCCTTTCTCTCGATCGGCTGGACCTGGCGTCGGTACGCTTCGAGCGCCCCTTGCGTAACGTGTTCTACGGCCCGCCGAGCGGCGGTCAGATCGTCGGCAAGGGCCATGCAGAACGCCTCCTGTCCCATCAGCGCGGCGGGAATGTCGGCATTCGCGTGCAAGTCGGTGAAGAGGGTGATCCAGCGGCCGTCGCCCGCCTCGAGCCCCATCCGCTGTAGCTTCTCGACTTCCTTCCACAGCGGAGCTTCGAAGGAGGGCTCGATCTCCAGGATCTCATCGACCGATGATACGATCGGCCTACCCCAACTCGTATCGGGTGCGAATTCGAGATTCAGTCCGAAGATGGTGGAGATGATGTCCGGCCCGAGGTTGGGTTCGAAAGTGGGGAAGGTTTCGGCGAGGTAGGTTCCGGTCTCGACCGCTTCGATCGCCTGGTCGACCCTGAATTCGAAGTCGAGCCACCGTTCCCGCTCGGTCGGGTACGTCTTGCTCAGTTTGGAAGGGGGCCGTTCGACGGCGACGGTGAGGATTGGACGATCGTGGTTCTCGCGGAGCCACCAAGCTTCCATCCGGTCGAGGGCTTCGGCGGCATCCGGCTTTGCGCGCAACTCCATGGCTCGCCCCTATTCTGGACTAAGCCGGCGCGCCTTGGGCGTCCCATGGGAGAGTTCGCCGACTCCGCGCGACGGTCTCGTAAATCCGGATAGGGCATACAACCCATCTCGCCCCCGATCCGTCGTAACCTATGGGTTGTCCTATGGTTGTTTGGAACGATGTAATGCAGGCGCTGCCCTATGTGGTGGTTGTTATGGCCTTCTTCATGGTTAGAATCGTCCGCATCTTTACGCAGCATCAGCAGAAGATGGCGGAGATCCTGAATCGCACTCAGGCAGATCAGACGGAGATCGCCTCCCTGCGCCGGGAGATGGCCGAGATGAAGGCTCTCCTTCACGACCAGATCATCCGCCACGACGCCTCGGTCTCGAATCCTCCTCCGGTTCCCGAGCTCACGGACCGGCTCCGTACGCAGGCATAAGGGCTGCCGCGCGAGTCTTCATCGTCGGCTATTGTATGCCTCAGGGCGGGCCTTCCGCATCACTTTCGCCTTCCTCCTGCCAAGCCATGAGGTAAAGCCCCCGGGCCGGATGGCTACGTATGGGTCGTATTCCGCTTCGCCGCCAAGGGATTGGTACGAGCGTGAATCAACTGCCTGGACACGGAAAGAGCGAGCCCCCGGTGAGAACATCACCCGCGCTTAGCCTTCTCCTAGCCGCGATCACACTCGTCGGATGCAGATGCGACCACCAAACCAGCCCGAAACCAAGCCGCCGACTGAGCTTTCGGTTATGATGCGCCGATCCGGCGAGCCAGCAACAGCTGCAATTCTCGGGCAATGACACCAGCCAAGTAAAATAGCACGATGGGCTCCGTGAAGCGAAAGCGGGCGGTGATCTGGCTTGTCGCGGTTACGGCACTCGCCTTCGTCGCTGGCGCAGCAGTTCGGCCTTTGCTTCGCGGGGCAAGGCTGCGGGAGCCACCCACCCCTCCTGGATCGCGATCAATTCCATTCAACCAGACAGCATGGATTGCCCAAGAGCGCTTCGACGTCGACGACAGCCTCGATGGGAGATGGTGGACGATGTTCTGGCAAAGCACACCAACTACGGGATGACCCTCGAGCAGGTCCGCAAAACGCTGGGACCGGCCGATGTGGCCGTTCCCCGCGAGGACGTTGGGACAATTCAGGCGTTTGACAGCTCCAGCAGTGCCACGACCGTCAAGTCCACACTTGGATATGCGCTGATCGAAGACTCAAACCACGATCCAGACCCGCTGACGACTATTCTTGCCCTTGGGTTTGATGCGAAAGGGC
>DATJYD010000434.1:0-5065 GCA_035499755.1 Fimbriimonadaceae bacterium | reverse complement strand
ACGGCCGCGTCGAGGCAGTCGACTTCGCGGGAGCTTCTGAGTCCGTCGTCGAACGCAGAGAGCCGCCTGAAACTCGAGGCTCAGTTCATCCCGCGAGCTTGGAGGCCTGGTTGGTGTCGACGGGAATGCCTGGTCCCATCGTCGAACTGAGGGTGATCGTCTCGATGTACTTGCCCTTCGCGCCCGCCGGTTTGGCCTTGATAACCGCGTTGAGGGCCGCTTTGAAGTTCTCCAGAAGCTGCTCGTCCGTGAAGTTCACTTTGCCGATGAGGAGGTGGACGATGCCGCCCTTCTCCGCGCGGTACTCGAGGCGGGTCGCGCCTTTGATCTCTTGCACGGCCGCCGCGATGTTGTTGGTGACGGTGCCGTTGCGCTTGTTCGGCGTACGCGGGCCGAGAATGCGGCCGACCTTTCCGATCTGAGGCGCCATCTCTTCAGTGGCGAGCAGCACGTCGAAGTCGCGGAAGCCGCCCTGGATCTTGGAGATCAGCTCATCGGCTCCGACCACGTCGGCGCCCGCGTTCTCCGCGGCCACGGCGAGGTCTCCCTTGGCGAGCACCGCGACCTTGCGGACCTTCCCTGTGCCATGCGGCAGCGAGGTGATGCCGCGCACGTTCTGGTCGCCCTTCCGGGGATCGATGCCGAGGTGGACGGCGAGGTCGACGCTTTCTACGAACTTGGCGTTCGCGGTGCCCTTGACCTTAGCGATGGCGGATTCGACGTCGAGCGCCTGGGCCTTGTCGACGCTCTTCGCAAGAGCATCGAATCGCGGCGAATGAGGCCGCTTCTTAATGTTCTGTCTCAATTCATCCTCCTGTGGTGCAGTCGGCTTACGCCTCCCACGAGAAAGTGGATTGTACCTCCCTCTCGGAGACGGCCCGGCCACACGCCCTCTAATAGAATCTCACGGGGCGCGCTCATCGCCGAAAACCTGGAATTCGCCCGTGGGACTCATGCGGGACCCTTGCGCTTGACTGACTCCTCCGAATTGCTACAATGGCATCGATGCCGGAGTGGTTGAAAGGACTCGACCCGAGGATCGCCGGAGGGGCGGGGCTGCTTGCGGTCGGCGCGATCGCGCTGATCGTCTTCCGCGTCGCGCGGAGGATCGTTCAACTCGGCTACTTCGTTCTCTACGCCGTGCTGGGATTCGGGATCGTATACGGCGCGAGCGTCTACGCGACCCATTCGCTCCAGGTTCCCCTTGCAATGCCGATCGTGGGCGGGCTCGCCTTCGCCACCGCGGCGAGCTTCGTTCGGGCCAAGCTGATGCGCATCGTCGGCGCGGTCATGCTCGTCGCCCTATGCGCCTTGGCCGGCAAGTTCTGGACTGAGTACGCGGGCTCGAACCGGCAGTCCGATGCCGACAACCGGGCCCTCGCCGCGAAGGGGCTCGACGCCGCGAAGGCGGATTTCGCCGACATCGCCCGACTGCTGCCGAAGAAGGACGGCAAGATCGCCTCCGGCTGGATCCCCGCGGATGCCCTGCGGCAATCGGGCATCGCCCCGGAGATCAAGAAGAGGACGGAGACCCCGGCCTGGCACACCTGGCTCACCGGGCTCTACGATCAGGAGATTCAAGACCTCGGTCTCTGGACATCCGGAGGGACGGCCGAGCAGGCAAAGAAGAGCCTGCAACTGCGGCCTCACTGAGCATCGATATCGCACCCTTTCAGGGCGCACCCTCGGGCCGGCCCCGCCCGGGCCTAACGGCCTGGGCTAGGATCGGCTCGGCCCTTCGGGCCTGCCCTAAGCGCGGGCAATCGCCAGTTGGCCGATGCGGCGACGCAGCTTCGCCGCGCCCTCTTCTGCAAGCCGGCGCGCTTCTTCCAAATCGATCTCGGTGAGCTCGACCTCCTGACCCGGCCGGAGGTGCGCCAGGCGGCCGAGGTCGGCCGAGCAGATCGCTCCGATCTTGGGATAGCCGCCGATCGTTGGGCCGTCCGGGCCGATCACGATGAGTTGGCCGCTCGGCGTGAGCTGGATCGCCCCGAGGCAAGTTGGCTCGCTCGGACGCTCTTCGAACACAACTGGATCAAGGCCATCGAGCCGGATTCCCGTTCGATCGGACGAGTGGGAGACGACGAGCTTGGAGTTTGGAATCTGGAGTTTGGAGTCTTGAACGGGCAACACTCCGAAGGGGCTCCGGTCGAGGGAGGTCGGCGGGTCGGCGAGGCGTTGAACCGTTCCCGTCGGCAGCGACTCGGCGCAGCCGAGGACGTCCCCTGCCGCCAGGCGCCGCCCGGCCCGCGCTAGAAGTGAATCGACCCCATCGGGTACCCAGCCGCCCGCGACGCACAGATAAACCCGAAGCCCAAAGCGCGGGGCGGCGATCTTCAGAGTCTGCCCCGGCAAGACATCGAACGAAACATTGGGAAGCATGCGGCGGCGCCCATCGGCGTCACTCGGCGGTTCCGTTCCAGCCGGGCCAAGGGCCTCGATCTCCACCTCCGCCCCCACCACCGCGACCCGAGTCGCCACGTCGAGATCGATCTCGATTGCCGCGTTCGACAATTCGATCGCCAGAGATCCGGGCTCACAACCGGCCAGCGCGCAGCCCAGCCGGTACGACTCCTGGTCGAAGGCGCCTCCCGGCGGCACGCCGAAACGGCGGTACCCCGTAACCGCCGGCCCTTGCAGGGTCGCAAGTCCGATCAGCCGCTCGATCCGGGCGCTCACGCGCCGACCTCATAGCCGGCATCGCGAAGCGTCTTGGCGACAAGCTCGGCAAACCCCAAGGCGTCGGGCGTATCGCCATGGAGGCAGATCGAATCGACGGCCGAAGCCAGACGCAAGACCTGAGCACGAACCCGATCGGGATCGTCGTAAACCGAGCCGGGCTCGCCGCGCGGCACGAGGGTGCCGTCCTCCCGGTAGGCGCGATCCGCGAAGCCCTCTCGAATAAGGAGCACTTCGGCTCGCTTCGCGATCTCCTCGTGAGCGGTTCCGGCAAGGCCCATGAGCGGAAGCCGGTGGATGCGGAGAATCATTCCCAGTGAACCCGCGCCGGGAATCCGCCCGAGAGCCTGTCCGATCGGATCCTCCTTGAGCAGCGCTTTCCAGCGGTCGTCGGCGGGCGCCCAGGTCGGGGGCAGCAGCTGGCCGGTCTGGTTGTAGAACGCCCCATGCGGCTTGAGATAATCGGGCCGGACGAGTTGGGCGAACCGCGCCACTTGATCGAAGAGGCTTTTCAGGAACTCGCTGTGCTCCTCGACCTCCATCGGCCTGCGGCCCATGCTGAGGCGATCCGGATAGCCGGGATGGACGCCCACGCGCACGCCCTTGGACTTGCACAATTCGACGGTCGCGCCGGTCAGGTCCCAAGATCCGGCATGCTCGCCGCAGCCGACGTTCGCAGAAGTCGCGAACTCGAGGAGGGCCTCGTCATGGGGAAAGCCCTCGCCGATATCCACGTTGAGATCGATCCGCCGGTCGCCGCCGAAGATCACAGCCGTTCTCCTCGCCTGGCCTCGAATTCCTCCGGACCGATGGAGACGAACTCGACGGTGTCGCCGGCTTGGATCGGGAAGAACGCGTCGGCCACGTCCACCAGGGTCAAGGGCGTCCGGCCGATGATCGCCCATCCACCCGGCCGGGGGAGCGGATAGACGCCGGTCTGCCGCCCGGTAATGCCGACGGAACCGGGCTCGACGCGCGTCCGCGGCGACGCCCGCCTGGGCACGCCGGCGATCGAATCCGGAAGATAGCCGAGATAGGCGAAGCCGGGACAAAAGCCAACCGCGTGGCAGGTGTAGGTCGCTCCAGAGTGACCCTCGACCAACTGCCCGGGGCTCATTCCCAGGCTCGATGCGGCATCAACCAGGTCTTCGCCGAGGGCGTAGCACACGGGTATTCGGTGATGCGGCGGCTCGAGGGCGGCGAATACGCGCGCAGAACCGGCGACCAAAGAGGAGAGGTCGACCGAACCCGGATCGAATCCACCCTCGACATAGAGGCCGACAGTCTCATAGCTCGCGACCGCCTCGACCAGCCCGGCCGGCTTCTTGAGATTGAGCCAAGCCGCGATCTCGAATGGGGGCGTCTCCAGATCTCGCAGGATGTACGCCCGATCTCCGAGCGGCTCGACTCTCATGTCTGATTATGGAGTGACGGAGTGGCGGAGTCCGCGGCAATTGGTCATAATCCGCCCATGACCCTGCGCCCCGCGCTCCTTACCGTCGCACTTGCCGCTGGAATCGGGTTTTACGCCCATCAGACCGAGCCCGCAAAGCCGGTGTTCAAGGACGGCCAGGCCCAGATCGTGCCCGCATTCGACAATCCTCAAGACTGGATCCAGGAGAATCTCTGGGTCGAGACCGACTTCGACTCCGACCACGACGGCAAGAAGGACCGCATGCACGTCGACGTCTGGCGGCAGAAGCAGACCGAAACGGAAGGGCTCAAGGTGCCCGTTATCTACGAGTCGTCGCCTTACTTCGCGGGCACGGGGGACGGCAATATCAACTGGGACGTTCATCAGGAACTGGGTCAGGAACCGTCCAAGCGAACCTTCCACCCGGACATTCGATTCAGAGCCGACGAGACGATGATCTCGCGGGACTTCGTCCGCGAGTGGGTGCCGCGCGGATTTGCGGTCGTGCACTCGGAAGCCCCGGGCACCGGGCTCTCCCAAGGCTGCGTGACGGTCGGCGGGCCCGTCGAGCGCTACGCTCCCAAGGCCGTGATCGACTGGTTGAACGGGCGCGCCAAAGGCTACACGACCGAGACCGGCAACACCGAAGTCAAAGCGACCTGGTGCACCGGCAAAGTCGGCATGACCGGCACGTCCTACAACGGAACGATCCCGCTCGCAGCCGCCACCACCGGGGTCGAGGGACTCGACGCGGTCATCCCCGTCTCTCCCAACACCTCGTACTACCACTATTACCGTTCGAACGGCCTCGTGCGGAGCCCCGGGGGCTATCTCGGGGAGGACGTGGATTCCCTCTTCGACTTCATCAACAGCGGAGGCCCCGAGGAACGAGCCGCTTCGATCAAGCTCTACCGGGACGGCGAATTCGCCAAGTACCAACACCGCGACACCGGCGACTATAACGCTTTCTGG
>DATJYD010000433.1:0-5129 GCA_035499755.1 Fimbriimonadaceae bacterium | reverse complement strand
CAGGAACGCGAGAATCCCGGCCGCGACCCGGTCGATCAGCTCGATGCTCTCGACGGGCGCGAAGGTATTGAGCGCCACATGGCTCGTGACGATCTGCCCATGGTGCTGGATGAACGCGCCCACCACGATGAGCGACACGATCAGAACCGCGAACACATGCAGCCAGGGATGTTTGTAAAAGAGCCTGGCGAGGCCGGTCCAGTCGTAGCGCGACGTCAGGTAGCGGCGCGCCGCCATCATCGTGTCGCTGGGCCGCGCGTCCCGAGGGCAACTCACGGAGCAGTCTCCGCAGTAATAGCAGAGCCAGGGATCGACGGTCTGCAGGAGCTTTCGCTCGTTCCCCACCTGCATGAGATGGATGACGCCGCGTGGGAATGCCGTGCCGGTCTCCGGCGAGATCTTGCAGGTGGCCGTGCAGTGGCCGCAATTCATGCAGAGGTCCACGTCGCCTCCGCCGAATGCGGCGATCTCGCGGTGAAAGTCAGGATTCAGAACGGCTGCCAATTAATGCGCCTCCTTGAGGGCGTAGGTGAAATATCCCTCCGAGTTCGCCCTGCCCACCGGCTCGACCGCGCCGTACCGCAGCATCGCGGCAAGCCAGATGAACACCTCGTCGCTTGGCGCTTCAAGGCTCTCCGCAAGCTCGGGAACTGTCCGCGGCCGATCCTGAAGCAATGCCGCGATGCGGTCCTGCATCGGGTAGGCGTCCCGCAGGACTTCGCGGCGATTTCGACTCATTTCATGCATGGACCGGCTCCCGGGCAAGCGCGTCGATCATCGCCGTGATCTCGCGGTCGGTGTATCCAACCAAGTCGAGGGCTCCTTCCGGGCAGGCGGGAACGCAAGCCCCGCCCGCCTTGCAGAGCGACGGCGTCACCTCCGCGATCTCCCGTTTCTCCATCGTCCTCATCTGCAGGGCTTCGTAGGGGCAAGCCGCCACGCACTCGCCGCAGCCGGTGCATCGCTCCGCGTCCACCTTCGCCACGAACGGTTCGAGGTCGACGTAGCCCTTGACCAACAGCGCCGCGCTCTTCGTGACCGCGGCCAGCGACGAGCTCACCGCCTCCGAGATCGTCTTCGGTCCCTGCGCCGCCCCCGCGATCAGCATGCCGTTGATGACCGTCTCGACCGGCCGCAGCTTGGGGTGGATTTCGTTCAGGAAGCCGCTCTTGCTCGTCGGCAGCTTCAGGGTGTCCACGAGATGGTCCCCGGAGCGCGGGACCATCGCCGTCACGAGGACGGTCAAATCGACGGGAATCTCCACGCGGTCGCCTCCGTCCAGCAGGTCCGCGACCGAAACCGCCAGCCGATCTTTGTCCGCACGAACCTCCGGCGGATTGTCGGGATCCCAACGCATGAAGACCGATCCCTTGCGGCTGGCCTCCTCGAACAGCAACTCGTACTTGCCGTAGGTCCGCATGTCGCGGTAGAGGTGATACTGATTGACCTTCGGGTCGCGCTTGGTGACCTGAAGAGCGGTGTGCACGGTCGCCGTGCAGCAATAGCGGCTGCAATGCGCGTGGGTCTCATCCTCCGCCTGCCGGCTGCCGACGCAGTAAACGTAGGCGATCGTCTTGACCTTCCGGCCGTTGTAGAGGATTTTGCCTTGCGTCTCGTCGAGCATGCGGCGAAAGTCCGGCATGGTGATCACTCCCGGCAGGCCGTAGCCGAATTCGCCCTCTTCGGGAGCGTACGAATCGAACCCGGTGGCCACGATGACCGCGCCCGCCGCCAAGGTCAGCTTCTCGCCGGTCGAAAGGCGGATCTTGATCTGAAATTTCCCCGCGCTTCCGCTGCGCTCCACGACCTCGGCGCCTGTGTAAAGCGCGATGTTCTCGCGCTTGCGAACCTGATCGAGGAGATCCTGTATGAGATCCGACCCCTTCCGGTCGGTGGGGAAGGTCGGGCCGAGCGAGGCGACCCAGCCTCCCGGCTTGTCCGCCTTCTCGACGAGATGGACGGCCAGACCGAGGTCGGCGAGCCCGATCGCCGCGCGCAGTCCCGCGACTCCCGCTCCGATCACGAGGACCGTTGGCAGAGTCTCGATGCGGAAGTTCTCTAGGGACTTGCTCGCCGCCGCTCTTGCCTTGCCTGCACGCAGGAGCGATTCCCCTTTGATCGTCGCCGCTTGCTTGTTGTCGCGGTGAGCCCACGAGCATTGCTCGCGCAGGTTCACCTGAACATACCGGTAAGGATTGAGCCCGGCCCGCTCGGCCATCCCGCGGAAGGTGTAGAGATGGAGCTTCGGCGAGCAGGACGCGACGACGATTCCGTCGAGACCCTCCTTCTCGATCGCTTCCGCTATCTCCTGCTGGGCGGAGTCGGAGCATGCGAACATCGTGGTCTTCGCCACAACCACGTCCGGATCTTCCTCGATGGAGGCCCGCAACTCCTCGACATCCACGAAATCGGAGATGTTGCCGCCGCAGTGGCAGATGAAAACGCCGATCTTTCTCTTTTCGCTCATGCCGGCCTCCTCAGCGTTTGCAGATAGGCCGCGGTTTGGGCCGCCGCCGCTCCCGCATGCAAGATCGTGTCCGGAATATCGCGAATACCCGCCGCCGTGCCCGCGACGAAGACGCCGGGAACGTTCGTTCGGCCCGGCTCGAGGTCCTCTTCCGGCTCCCGAACGTAGGAGTACGGATCGAGCTCCAGGCCCGAGAGCCCGAGGATTCCGTTCGACTGAGGGTTGGCCATCAATCCCACGGATAGAACCACGAGATCGTGGGTTGCCGTCTGCTTTCCGCCGCCGCCCTCGATGTCCTCGTAGGTGAGGGTCAGGTTGCCGTCCTCTTGCTGCTCGATCTGCGCGACCTTGCCCTTCACGAACGCGACGCCCATGTCCCGCGCCTCGTTAAGGAACTCCTCGTAGCCTTTGCCGAAGGCGCGGATGTCGATGAAGTAGATCGTGATGTCCGCCATCGGCACCGCCCCCATGATGAGCTGCGCCTGCTTCAGCGAATACATGCAGCAGACCCGCGAACAGAGCCGGTTGTCGAGCGTGCAGTCGCGCGAGCCGGTGCACAGCACGTAGGCGATGTTGTCGGGGACCTTCCCGTCGGAGGGCCTCAGCACCGCGTTGTAGGGGCGGGTCGGGGCGATGATCCGGTCCATCTGCATCGCGTCGATCACGTTCGGGAACCGGCCGTAGCCGTAGCTCTCCTTGGCCCGCGCGTTGAACAGCTTGAACCCGCTGGCGAGCACGACCGCGCCCACGTCGACCTCGGTTTCGGTGTCCCGCCAGCTGAAGTCGATGGCCCCCGATTGGCATGCCCGCACGCAGGCGTGGCATTCCGAGCAGACCGCGCAGTCGAGGCAGCGAGCGGATTCCGCTCGGGCCTCGGCCTCGGTGAAGCTCTGTTCGATCTCGATGATTCCCTGGATTCGTTCCGCTGGCGCGAGTTCCTTCAGCGTTCTCCGCAGGCGAAGGGTCACGCCCTCTTCGCGCTTCAGAACCGTCTCCTTGTCCGTTGCCGGCAGCAGATCGTTGAAGACCACCTTCGAGAGATCGTCGCCCTTGAGGTAATGATCGATCGAGAACGCCGCGTGGTGTCCCTGCCCGATCGCCTGGATGATCATCGACGGCCCGGTGACCGCGTCGCCGCCTGCGAACACGCCGGGAACCGAGGTCTGGAGCGTCGTCGCGTCTACTTCGAGCCGGCCGTTCTTGAGGCAGGCAAGCTCGCCCGCGAACGGCCCCGTGCTCGGCGCGAGGCCGATCGCGATCACGGCGAGGTCGACCGGGATCCGGGAAACCGCGCCGGGTACCGGAACCGGCTGCCGCCTTCCGCTTGCGTCCGGCTCGCCCAGGCGCATCTCCTGCACCTCAAGGCTCGTCAATCGGCCGCCTTCTGCGACGAACTTATCGGGCAGGCGCAGCTCGGCAAGCTGAACGCCTTCTTCGAGCGCGCCGTCGATCTCCCATTTATGAGCGGGCATCTCGTTGCGCGTGCGCCGATAGAGGATCGTGACCTTGGCCGCGCCCAGCCGTAGCGCAAGCCGCGCCGGATCGATCGCCGAGTTGCCGCCCCCTATCACGACAACCGACTTGCCTTTGAGATCCTCGATCTGGCCGCTATTGGCCTCGCTCAAGAACTCCATGCAGCCCATCACGCCCGGGAGATCCTCGCCCGGCACCCCCATCTTCATGCTCTCGCGGGTGCCGACCGAGATGAAGGCGGCGTCGAAGCCGCCCTCCATGAGCGACTTCGCGGACTGCACGCGCTGGTTGGTCTTGATTTCGACTCCGAGGGCGGTGACGTTCTTGATGTCCCGATCGAGCACATCCCGCGGCAGCCGATAGGCTGGGATTCCGTAGCGAAGCATGCCGCCGGGGGCCGGGGCTGCCTCGAAGATCGTGACGTCGTGCCCCTCGCGGGCCAGGAAGTAGGCGGCGGAAAGCCCGGCCGGGCCGGAACCCACGACCGCGACCCTTTTGCCCGATCGCTTCTCCACCGGTCCGCATTCCGGCTCGGGATGCGCCGCGTAATAGTGATCGGCGAGGAATCGCTTGATCCCGCGAATCGACAGCGGTCCTTCCAATTCGCCCCGCGTGCATTCGCCCTCGCAAGGCGCGTAGCAAGCCCGGCTGAGGCTGCCGACGAGGGGCGCGTCTTCGAGGTGGAGCGCGAATGCCTCGTCGTAGCGCCCCGCGCGGACGAGCGAGATGTAGCCGTGGGCCTTGACGTTGGCCGGGCAGTTGAAGCTGCATGGCGACGTGCCCGCCCGCTCGATGACCGCCTTCTTCGGCACCGCCTGGGGAAACGGGATGTGCGCCGCGCGCCTCAGCACGAGGTCGGCGTTGTACTGGTCCGGCGAAGCCACCGTGCAGGCCAGCGTGCAGTCGCCGCAGCCCGTGCAGACGGAAGGATCGACGTAGTTCGTATGGTTTTTCACGCGGACCTGGAACCGCCCGTCCGCGCGCCGGGTGATCGACTCCGGCTCGCTGTGAACCATCATCGTGACGTTGGGATGGTGCGAGGTGCCCGCCATCTTCGGGGTCGAGATGCAGCTCGCGCAATCGAGCGTCGGGAAGACCTTGCTGAGCAGGATCATCTTGCCGCCGATGCTGGGCTCCTTCTCGACGAGCAGAACCTTGTGGCCCATGTCCCCAAGGTTCAGGGCCGATT
>DATJYD010000432.1:0-2753 GCA_035499755.1 Fimbriimonadaceae bacterium | reverse complement strand
AACCGTGCGGCCAAGGGCGAGGCCTGGATCGAGAAGCCCGGCTCAGCCGTGCGCATTCTCATCATGCCCGCCGACGAAGAAGGCGTCGTCGCCCGCCTCGCCGCCCACCTGCTCGACTCCACGACATCTGAGGTGACTCCTTGAACCCATCGCGGAACCTCCATCCCCCTTGCCCCCTTCCTCCTCCGGCGCACGAACCATCACCGCAAGAGGAAGGGGGATTGACCACGATCTGAATCTATGGCCGCCCTTAACATCACCCGAGAAGAAGTCGAGCAGCTCGTCCGGCGCATCGTGCTGGAGCATGCCAAGCCGGGCCAGAAGGCGCCGCCAACGTTACTCGTGGAAGCCTCGGCGCGACACTGCCATCTCTGCCGCGCCGACATGGACACGCTCTTCGGCCCAGGCTCGGAATTGACTCCCTTCAAAGACCTCTACCAGCCCGGCAACTTTGCGGCCAAGGAAACCGTCACCCTGATCGGCCCCCGTAGCCGCCTGATCTCGAATCTGCGCATCCTCGGCCCGTTAAGGAAGGAGTCGCAGGTCGAGCTTGCCTTTACCGACGCGATCAGCCTCGGCTTTGACAACATCCCGATCCGGATCTCCGGCGATACCGAGGGCACGCCCGGCTGTCTTCTCATGGGGCCGAAGGGCGTGGTCGAGCTGAAGAAGGGCCTCATCCGGGCCGCCATCCACGTCCACATGAACCCCGCCGAAGCCGAATACTACGGCGTCAAGCACAAGGACATGATGAAGCTTCGCGTCGGCGGCGCGGCTGGGCTGACCTTCGAGCGGGTCGCGGTCCGGCTCGATCCGAACGTCCGTCTCAACGTCCACATGGATACCGACGAGGCCAACGCCTGCGGCCTCCACACCACCAAAGAAATCGAATTGTTCAAGTAAGAGCCACGAGTCAACAACATGAAACAAGCCATTGGAATGATCGAAACGCACGGGCTGACCGCGCTGTTTGAAGCGACCGACGCCATGCTGAAGGCGGCGAGCGTGACCCTCGTCGGATGGGAATCCGTCGGCGGCGGCCTCGTCACCGCCATCATCGAGGGCGACGTCGCGGCCGTGAAGGCGGCGACCGACGTCGGCGCTTCCTCGGCGGCCCGGGTAGCGGAGGTCGCCAGCGTCCAGGTCATCCCCCGACCTCACGACGACCTCAATATGTTCACGCCCAAGAAGCCGGAGAAGAAGCCCGCCAACGCGAAGCCGCCGGAGGGCCGGGCCCTCGGGATGATCGAGACCCGCGGCCTCGTCGGCGTCATCGAGGGAAGCGACGCGATGTGCAAAGCGGCCGGAGTCGAACTCCTCAAGGAGATCGACATCGGAGGCGGCTTCGTCACCGTGATCGTTCGCGGCGACGTCGGCAGCGTTCGCGCGGCCGTCGATGCGGGCGCGCTCGCCGCGAAGAGCGTCGGCAACCTCATCGCCTCCCACGTCATTCCCAGTCCTCACGACGGGGTTGTGGAGGGCTTCCTGAGCTAGAGGCGGCTCGGATGACAAAGCAGTAGAAGATAGAACGCAAATGACAACAATCGGAATGATCGAAACCAGAGGCTTTACGCCTCTCGTCTGCGCCACCGACGCGATGCTGAAGGCGGCACGCGTCGAATACAAGGGCTGGAAGAAGGTCGGGAGCGGGCTCTGCACCGTCTTCGTCGTCGGTGACGTCGCCAGCGTCAAGGCCGCGGTCGATGCCGGGGCCGAGGCGGGTCGCGCGGCCGGCGAGGTCGTCAGCGTCCATGTGATCCCCCGCCCCCACTCCGAACTGAACACCATCATCCCGCAATAAGGCGACGCCCATGTTTCTAGCGAAAGTCATCGGGAACGTGGTCGCTCCTCAGAAGAGCCCCGAAATGGAGGGGATGAAGCTGATGGTGATCCAGCCTTACATCACCCGCGATGGGGCCTTGATCGTGTCGGGCAGTTCCGTCGTCGCCGTCGATAGCGTCGGCGCTGGGATCGGGGAATGCGTCCTCTTCACCCAGGGCAGCTCGGCACGGCTGACCAAGCGCACGAAGGGCGCGCCCGTGGATACCGTCATCGTCGGCATCGTCGAGACCGTCGAGGTCGAAGGCAAGGTCCTGCAGAAGCCATGACACCGGATCGAGAACAGCTCGTCGCCCAGATCGCCGAAGAGGTGATCGCCCGCCTCCGGGAGCGCGTGGGACCGCCGAATTCATTCGGCAACGGGCCGAAGGCCCCAGCTACCGACGGGGTCTTCCCGACCGTCGACGACGCGGTGGCGGCGGCTCGCGAAGCTCAGGCCAGAATCGCCGTCCTCAGCATCGACGATCTCGGCAAGGCCATCGAGAGCATCCGCCGGATCTGCGCGGATCGCGCCGAGGAATTGGCGAAGATGGAGCTCGCGGAGACCGGACTCGGGCGACTCGATCACAAGATCGAGAAGCTGAAGCTCGTCAAGAACGTGCTCGGTCTCGAAGCCATGCGCAGCGAGTCTCGCAGCAATCCGACCGGCGTCTGCCTCATCGAGCATGCGCCGTGGGGCGTGATCGGAATGGTCCTGCCCGCGACCCATTCCGCTCCGACCCTGGCCAGCAACGCGATCAACATCCTTGCCGCCCGCAACAGCGCGATCTTCAGCCCTCATCCGGCGGGTGCGAGTGTCGCCGGCACTATCCTCAAGCTCATAAATCAGGAGATCCGGCGGCTCACCGGCGTCGCCAACGCGATCGTCACCGTCGAGAAGCCTTCGATTCGGACCGCGGAGGAGATTTTCCGCC
>DATJYD010000431.1:0-3566 GCA_035499755.1 Fimbriimonadaceae bacterium | reverse complement strand
CGGCATCAGGAAGCCAAGCAGGAAGTCTTTTTGTAGCTCGAACATGTCGGCATCGAAGGCATCGGTTGGCGTTCGGTGACCTTCGATGTCCAGGTAGAGCGAACGTTTCGCGTTCGGGAAGAACTCGATCGTGTGCGCTATGAGGTCGAAGATTTCTCGCGCCGCCCGCTCGAAGTTCTCCTCTGGGTAGACGCAGTGATAGAGCGCCATGGCCTTGGCTTCCGTGTTCACTTCGCGAGGCGGAGCGTTCGCGGCGCGCAATGCCTTAATGCCTTCCTCGCAGACCTTGCCTGCCGCAAGAAGCGTCTCACCGACGTTCCGCCCGGCGAGCGTGTCGGCGTAAGCTGCGGCGCCTCGCCGGTCGGGGCGTCCTGCGGCCAGCTCGTCGACCCAGGTAATGCCGAAGACCGTCGCATGGGGAGCCAGAAACTCATCTGGAGCCAATCCGATCTCGAGTGCCGCCGACCAATCGTGGTGCACTGAGTTGCGGGCGTAACGGAGCGCTCGGATCACGCTTCCGCCGCCGATGGCGACCGTCCAGTCCTCCCCCTTGGACTCATGGCGGATTCGCTCATCCAGGGTCACCGACCAATTGAGAGCCTCGAAAACGGCATTCGTCCACTCGATGGTGAGAACTTGGCGGTCGAGATCGTCGTCTTGATCCGGCTCCGTAAGGCTCTCGTCGCTGAGGCCGCTTCTCGTGAACCGGCCAATCGAGCGCATGAAGCCATAGAGAAGAACCTCCGGCTCCAGTCTGTCTCGCCGGACTCCGCTCTCCGGGTCCGCGGCCACTTCCTACCGCGACCCCTCTTTGTTCGCATCCGCGGGGAGCGCGGCGAGGTCCTTCGAAACCAAGTCGCGCTCGTCGCAGCTAATGAGCCGATAGCCGCCTTCGTCGGCGGCAGCCGCGTAGGCGGCGTCGTAGACGGAGATCGTGTGGTGCTCGGCGATCTCCGTCGCCCTCGTCAGAAGGGTATCCGTGGACGGAACAATCCCGCCATCGTCGGCGAGTCTCTCGACCACCGCCAGTAGCGGAGTTACCGAGTTCGGTGCTCGCCATGCTCGAACTGCGACATTGGCGACCTCATAGCGGGCAAGGTCGAGCGTGGCGAGGGTCGCGTCTTCGTCTTCCAGCAAGGTCCGTGCCGACTCGTGATGGTCGTCCTCGGGATCGAAGGCAGCGAGCAGGACGCTCGCATCGAGAAGCAGCGTGGTCACGGACCAGGCCGCGTTGCCTTCACCTGCTCCGCGGCGCGACCGCCATGGGGCGAGGCGTCGCTGAGCAGCGACCGCATTGCTGCTGACCGGTTCTCACGGCGCCGGCGCAGCGCCGCGTCGGCGAAATCCCGCATGACGGCGCTGCGGGTCGTGCCACCGCGTCGCGCCTCGGCGTCTACCTCGGCGAGGAGATCGTCTGGGAGAGAGACCATGACCTTTGCCATGGGACCAGTATACCCAGGTATACCGGGTGGCCTTGCTGGGGCAAGAAATGGGGCGAGAAGCCCCACAGATTCCAGCCGATCTCCACCTGGTTCGATCTCGTGAATGCCGCTTGAAACCTAGCCCCACGCAGTCCAGCCGATCTCAAGGCCAAGGCTCATAACCCGAAGGTCGCAGGTTCGAATCCCGCCCCCGCTATTCGGAAAGGGCCTGCGAAGCAGGTCCTTTTTGTGTCCTGAGATCGGCTTCCCGCGGGAGGACGCGGATCGCGATGAGGCGGGAACGAGAAGGCTGTGGGGATCGAGGCCTCATGAGCTAGGCTCGCGCGCGTGCCGTCGAACGTCGAGATTCTCGTGCGGGCTTTCGGCAGTGATTGGGGCAAGGGACGTCCGCCTGACACGGGCGATGCCCTTCACCCCGATGCCGAACTGATCGCCCCCGAGGGCATGCCCTATGGGGGCGGAGTCTTCAAAGGCCGCGAGCGATTCGAACGATGGTTTGCGGAGGATCTATGGGAGCTTTGGGAGGAGTTCAAGTCGACGCCCGTCGACCTGATCGATGCCGGCGACAAAGTGGTCGTCCCGGTCCGCGTCGAGGGCAGGACCCGCGGCGGTATCCAGCTCGCGGTCGACAACGTCTGGATCTATGAATTCGAGTCGGGCAGCCTCAGGCGCGCGCGCCTCTACGCCGACACCGCCGTCCTTGGCGACGCGGTAGGCAAGTAACGGGGCCAATCTTGGCCCGGTTCGGGACGCCGGCCGTCCATATGCTCGGCCGATGAGATTGCGGTCGATTCGAGCTGGCGCGGTGGTGATGGGCATCGGCTTGATGGTGGCGATCGCCGCGGCGCCGTCGACCGCGAGCGCCGAGCCTGTTTGGGGCGCTCCGGTCACGCTCGGATCGACCGAACGCGAGGGTGGGGCTCCGGTGGTGGCGGTGGCTCCCGATGGGGAAGCGGTCGCGGCCTGGCAGGGCAGGAAGCCGGCTGGCATCTACGTCAGCAGCCGAGCGCCGGGAGGGCGCTGGTCGCCGCACTTGGCGCTCGCCCAGACGCGAGGGGAAGTGGAAGGGCCTCAGATCGCGGTGGTGGCTCGGAAGACGGTGGTGATCTGGACGGAAACGATCCACACGCGGTTCGGGGAAGCTCGGGTGGTGATGGCGGCGACGCGGATGCGGGGGAAGCGGTGGGGCAGGCCGCGAAACATCTCCAAGGAAAAGCGCTATCGCTGGGAATCCGAAGGGTCGGAACCTCAGGTGACGCTAACCCGAGGCGGGAAGGCGATCGCGATCTGGCAGGGCAGCGACGAGGGTCATCTGGCCACTCCCTTCATCAAGACGGTCACCCAGGGTGTGGCCGGGACGAGGTGGACGGCGCCGGTCGGCATTCGCGGCTCTTATGAGGGGCAGGCTCCACAGGTGAAGGCGACGCCTGGCGGCGAAGCGGTGGCGATCTGGGGTGCTTCCTACAACGAAGAATCCGGGATCGACACCTCCAGTCGGCCAAAGAGGGGTCCCTGGAAGACGGCCGGACGGCTCGGATTCCCGGGGCCGTTCCCGGCGCCCGAACTGGCGATGACCCCGAAGGGGGAAGCGATCGCGGCTTGGACCAAGGAGCCCGAAGACTCCTACGGCTCGACCATCCAGGTGGCGACGCGGCCGCCGGGCGGGAAATGGAAGGTGAAGACGCTCGATCCGCAGGGCTACGGGACGCATCCTCAGATCGTCGTCGAACCGGGTGGGAAGGCGACGGTGTTCTGGGTCGAGAACGTCACCTTCGATGAAGCGGTGGTCGCCGCGTCGACTCACGTCGCCGGAGGCGGCTGGAGCGAGCCGGTGAACCTCGCCGACGAAGGGTCACCGATACCTGCCGAATGGGACGCGCGGTGGGCGGTGACCGGCGACGGGGAATCGATCGCGGTTTGGGCGGCGGGCAGCTCCTTCGGAGAAGGGACGAAGATCCTGGCTTCGAGCAGGCCGCGCGGCCAGGGCTGGAGCAAACCGATGGGCCTCTTCGCCTCGCCTCGCGCCCCCGCCGGCGGCGAAGCCGAACTCGACCTCGCCCTGGCGACGAGCGGCGAAGCGACCCTGGTCTGGCGCTGCTTCGACGGCAAGGAATGGGTCGCCAA
>DATJYD010000430.1:0-5501 GCA_035499755.1 Fimbriimonadaceae bacterium | reverse complement strand
CGCCCCCCGGGATCGCAGGCTGATACTGGGCAAACACGTCCATGACTTTCATCTCCTCCAGTCGGTGCCCGCGCCGGTCACCCCCGGCCACTGGCATCGCCTGCGCGTCGACTTGCGGGGGCCTCGGATTCAAGTGACCGTCGACGGAGGCGCCAAGCCTCTCATCGATTACACCGACGGCGATCATCCGCTTCTCAAAGGAGCGATCGCCTTGCGTACATGGAATGCCGACGCCTCCTTCCGAGATGTGAAGATCGACGGCCAGCCGGCGTCCATCGGCTTCACGGGCGAGGGCGTCAGCCACTTCTGGGACGCCATCGGACACGGTCGGTGCTCGCTGGAAGGTGGCGCCTTCAGCGGAGCCCTCTGTCAGAGAATCGCTTTGGCCCCTGATCGGCGAGACGCCGAGATCAGCTTTGCCGGGATCGCGAATCGCGGCCTCAACCGCTGGGGCATCTCGGTCGTCGCCGGCCACCGCATGGAGGGCCGAGTCTATCTGAAAGCCCGAGGGTTACGGGGTCCGGTCACGGTCGCGTTGCAGAGCGCGGATGGCACGAAGACCTACGCCGGCGCAAAGCTGAGGGCCGGCGCCAGGTGGAGCAAGGCTGCGTTCGAACTGACCCCGAACGCGACCGATCCCAAAGCCCGATTCGCCCTCTGGATCGACCAACCGGGCGAGTTGTGGGTCGATCAGGCGGTGCTGATGGACGCGAAGGAGTACAGGTTCAAGGGGTTACCGGTACGCAGGGACATCGCCGAAGCGCTGGTGCGGGAGAGGATCACATTCCTCCGCTACGGTGGCAGCATGGTTAATGCGAACGGCTACCGCTGGAAAAACATGATCGGGGATCCCGACCGCCGCCCACCTTACGCCGGAACCTGGAATCCCTGCTCGACGAACGGCTTCGGCGTCTTCGATTTTCTCAACTTCTGCGAGGCCGCCAGAATCCACTGCGCCTTCGCGATCAACGTCGAGGAGAGCCCTCAGGACGCCGTCGATCTCGCCGACTACCTCTACGCCCCGACGACGAACGAGTGGGGCAGCCGCCGGGCTGCCGACGGCCACCCGGCGCCCTACCACGTCGACTACATCGAGATCGGCAACGAGGAGGCGATGGATGGGTCTGACGCCGGCCTCGATCACTATGCCGAGCGGTTCCGATTGCTCGCCGCCGCCATCCACAGCCGGAAGCCGGACCAGAAGCTCGTGTGCGCAGCCTGGTTTAACCCGGATCGGCCGGCCATGAGGAGGGTCTTCGAAGCCGTCGACGGAGTCGCCGCCGCCTGGGATCTCCATTTCTGGTGCGACGAGCCGAACGCGGGGGATGCCATCGAGAAGGAGTTGGCCCGGACCGAAGCCGCCTTCACAGGGTGGAACCAGAAAACGACGCTCAAGGCCGTGATCTTCGAGGAGAACGGCGGCCTCCACAACCTGCAGCGGGCGCTCGGCCACGCGACCACTCTCAACGCGGCCCGGCGCCTTGGCGACTTCGTGCTCGTCGATTGCGCGGCCAACTGCCTCCAGCCTTGGCTGCAAAACGACAACGGCTGGGATCAGGGGCAGGTCTTCTTCACCCCCGACCACGCTTGGGACATGCCGCCCAGCGACGCCCAGCGGATCGAGTCCTCGAATCATCTGCCGCTGCGGATCGAATCGAGCAGCTCCGGCAATCTAGATGTCATCGCTGCCAGGAGCGAGGATGGCAAGGTCGTGGGTCTCAGCATCGTCAACGTCTCGGACCAGCCCGTCGTGGCGAGTCTTTCCATCGTCGGCTTTCATGCGCAGCGCGCGACCACGTGGACCCTCTCTGGAAAACTCGATGCCGCGAACCCGCCGGTCGGGCCGAAAGCCGTTGCGCCGGTCGAGACCAAAATCGACCCCTCCCGACTCGAAGTCCCTGTTCCCCCTCATGCCTATGTGCAGGTGAGGGTCGAAGGAGATTGGGAAGCTCGAAAAGGATGAATCGGGTCGGACGCGTCCTCAATCCTCTATCTACTGATTCTCCAATCCGCGAATCCTCTCCCCGGCTGCGGGTAGCGCCGGCAGGCCGGACTCCGGCCGGTCGAGATAGAAGTACACGGTCGATGAGTAATCGTCCAGCCGGTAGAAGTTGACCCAACCCTCGGGGAAACCGGCACTTCGGATCGAAGGCGGGTTCGCTTGGTCGAGGAGATAGATGACCTTCGATTCCTGCGTGATCGTCACCGGCCGCAAGTTGGCGCCTGATTCCACCAGCTTCCGCACGTCCGCCGTTGATCCGCCTCCGATGTCGTCGATGGTGACTCGGCAATCCCGATCGAAATAGATCGGATCGGGCACGTGCAGCCGATAGAGCGCCCATCGCTTATGGACGGAGTCGGCGACTGTGCAGCCTTGGTAAAGATCGGAGAAGGTCGAGAGCCCCCAGCCCGCGCCCGCATAGTCCTCGGTCCCGGTGCCCACCAAAGAGGGCAGCTTCTGATCTCCATCCAAGTACACCTTGACCTCACCCTCCACCGGCTCGGTCCCTCCATAGACGGGATCGCCGATGATCCCGATGTTGTCGCCGAGAAACCGTCCCCTGCCGGTCACGCGCGGCAGAATCTCATAGGCCTCGCCAAGCCGGCTCATGTGTTCGCGGCGCCAGAAGGCATGGAAGTATGCGGCGTCGGCCGGCTGCTTGGCCTCGCGCGTCATATCGACGTCGTAGAACATGAGCTCATTGACCTTCGACTCGTTCGTCACGACCATCCTTGCGCCGGTGCGGAACGGCATTGGGATGAAGCAGTTGAAGGAGGTCCCCCGCGGATCGGCGAAGAGAGCATTCTGAAAGGGAGTTCGCATCGCCAGACCGGTGCAGAAGAAGTCGCCGAACGGCGCGGAGACAGCCGGTTTGGCCGCGTGGTCCCAGTAGATGTCGAGACGGATGGCACGGAGGACGGCCGGAGACCGGTCGCTTAAGGTGAACCAAATCCGCCGGATCGTGCCGCAGCCGGCCACGTCGACGAGCGTCATTCTCTCTCCCGGCTTGAGCCAGTCGAACGGATGTCCCTTGCCGCCTCTATTCTCCGCCCCGCCCTTACCATTGGCGCCGGTTCGGTTCTCAAATGAGACCCAGCGCGTGGCAGTCTTGGCGGGCAACCGGTCGAGCTCCTGGGCGTGAACGAGGCCGGCGGCGACGACGAAAAGCAAGCTCAGAGCCATGCGCATGGCTCTGAGTATGTCCTCGGAAGGATCGAACTAGTCTTCGACGCGGACGCCCATCGAACGGGCCGAGCCGGCGACGATCCGCATCGCCATCTCCTCGTCGTCCGTATTGAGGTCCTTCATCTTCTGCCGGGCGACCTCCCGGCATTTGTCCCGGGTGAGAACGCCGGCCCTGTCGGTCTTGGGGTTGGCGGCGCCCTTCTCGATCCCGGCCGCGCGCTTGATAAGGTCGGTCATGAGGGGCTGCTTGATCTGGAACGCGTAGGAGCGATCCTCGTAAACCGTGATCTCGACGGGAAGAACGAAGCCCAGTTGAGGCGCGCTCATCTCGTTGAACTTCTTGAGGAACTCCATCATATTGATGCCGGCCTGGCCGAGGGCAGGGCCGACGGGGGGCGCGGGAGTTCCCTTTCCGGCGGGGATATTCAGCTTGATGTTGTGGGTGATTCTCTTTGCCATTGCAACTCTCGTTGGACCGGCGGGCGCGTGCGACCGACGGCGATTCGCCTGCTCGAGAGGGAAGCATCAAGCCGGCGCAGTCGTAGAGGATACCCGCTGCGAATAGGAATGGCTTCGAACCGCATTGCCTCAGATGAGACCTTGGACCGGGATCGTTGCCTCAAATCAAATCCCGACCGAACGACGCTTGGTCATGACGGCTTATCACAGGAATCACTGATCGGGAGACACGCCCGCTCTCGGTCGCCGAATCGCAACCGGGAACAAGGGGTGGTAAGCCGTCTTTCCCCAAACCCAAGAACGGGTGACTGATCGCATCTCCAGCGTCTGCACGCAAGGCTGCGGAGCACTTTTTCGACTTTCTTGCTCCTTGGAACATCACTGCCCGGCTTGTATCGTGAGCGGCAAGAAAGTCGAGAAAGCGTTGGCCTCGCGTGCAGACGCTGGAGATGCTCGGAGACCGGTGTTCTTGGGTTCGGGGAAAGACGGCGGTTGGGGTGGGTCGCCAAACGACGCCAGGACGGGCGTCTCAGAAGCCGTTTCCCGCCGCCGGCTGAACATTTCGGCAACGCATGCGTTAAACCGGACAGCGGCTACAAGCTGAAAGGAGTTTCTTCAATGAAATCGATTTACTATGCGGCCTTTGCCATTCTGACTTTCTTCGTTACCCACGCCACCGCGATGGGGCAGGTGAACGTCGTCCATCCCCGCCATCGAGTGCAAAGGGCGGCCAAGGATCCGGCGATGATCGCGGCGGCCAAGGATGCGCGGCAGGCGCACATCACGATGAAGTCGGCGCTTCCGATTTACGAAGGGCATCGCGTCCTTGCCATGAAGCTGTGCGGGCTCTCAGATCGAGACATCCGCGAGGGGCTGACCGGGATTCCCAGCGCGCCCCCGGTCGACTTCACCACGCGCAAGCCCCTGAAGCTCGACAAGAACTCGGAAAAAGAGCTGATGAAGTATTCGACCGGACAAATCCAGGCCAGCAACGCTCAGATGCAGAGGGCGATTCCCATGCTTCAGGCCGCGCTCCAAGCTCTGAGTCAGGCGGCCGGAGATTACGGCGGATACCGCACCCAGGCGGCGAACTCGATCAACCAGGCGCTTCACGAGATCCAGATCTGCCTCCAGCTTCGCGGCGGGGCCGGAACGATCAATCCCTGAGCTAGGAAGTCGTCGCTTTGCATTGGGTCGCCCGATAGTTAGGAAAGGCGTCACCGCAACCGCTCGGACCCCGCTCTCGGTCGCCGATCACAACCTGGAACAGGGGTGGTGAGCCAGGGGTCGCCTAACACGCCAAGGACGCAGGATGCAAAGAAACGCCCTCCTGGGTTGTCATGGGTTGCCAACCCTCGGTACGTTTTGCGGTAAGGTCGGAACGAGATGCTGGCATCCTTCTGTCTCGCCGTCGGCCTCTTGCAGACCCACGTCAAAGATCTGGTTGTCACCGACCAGCCGACAACCCCTCTCCACCTGGCCGTCGGCCAGAAGCTCGTGTTCTCGGTCTACGAGAACGCGAGCACCGGCGCAAGCTGGACCATCAAAGAACCCGGCAAGCCCGGCCTCAAGTTCCTCGACATATCGAGCGATGAGCCGAAGTCCGGCAGTCCGCCCAAGCCCGGCGAAGGCGCGACGATCCGGATCCGCTTCCAGGCGGTCAAGAAGGGCACGTACAGCATCAAGCTGATCTACGGCCGAAGCTGGGAATTGGCCAAGGGCCAGAAGCCCTGGGACAGCCGCTCCGCCAAAGTCGTGATCCAGTAGCCTAAAAGATCTTTTCGAAGGACTGGCCCGACTTCGAAATCGTGTCCGCATCCATGTAGCAGACGCTGAAGCCGCGCCGGGACACCTC
>DATJYD010000429.1:0-4572 GCA_035499755.1 Fimbriimonadaceae bacterium | reverse complement strand
GCAACCCCTCGCGGAAGCGCCCCAAGGCATGAAGAGCGAGTGCTGCTTCTCCGCCTCCCTCCCACCACCGGTCTGCTTGGCGCTCCGACCCCATCTCGAGAATTGTCGCTTGGACGGCCCGGTGGATCGAGAAGCGGCTTCGCGGATTGCCCTCCGAGACCAACGGGTCCTGTTCGGTTACGCCCTTTATCAGCGCGCTCCGGATGGCTTCGGCCCTCACGGCTGGCCAGGCGTCGCGGGACGCCTCGAGGACGTCGGGCAGCTTCATCTTCCAGTCCGTGAACAGCCGCTCGTCGATGAAATCGGGGTCCATGAAGGCGCAGAGGATCACGAGTTCCCGGGCAGCGGGGCTCAGCCCGTCCAGTGCTCGCTCGACGGTTGCCCAGAGCGGGACTTGGCCGTGGCCGGATGGTCTGCCCTTTAGCATGGCGATTCGGCGGCTCTTGCGCTCGCGATAGTCCTTCAGAAGCGTGCGAGGGTCGAGGCTTTCATCGACGGCCGCGATGCCCGCCTGCTCGAGAGCCAGAGGCATACCGTCCAGTTCGCGGCTCATCTCCTCACAGACGGCCTGCTCGGAGGGCGGCACGCCCTCCCATTCGGCGTCGGGATTCCGTTTCCAGAGCCGGTAGAAGAAGAAGCCGCCGACCTTCGAGTCCATCTTCTCGATCTCGACCGGCTCGCACCGCTCGATGAAGGACGAGTTTCGGGAGGTGACGAGGACGTGCCGGCTGCGCAGTTCCCGGAGGGCTTCATCGAACAGGGCGCACTTGCCGATGAGATCGTCCGCGTTGTCGAAAATGATCAGGCTCAGACCGCCCTCCGCCATCTTCCGCAGACCCTCTCTCGCGGCTGCCTCCATCATCTCGGGCGGGGCATTTGCAGGCAGAACCTGGCCGCAATGCTGGGCGAACCCGGAGGTCAAGGAATCCGCACTCTCGGACGCGACGAAGTAGCCTTTCGCGTACTCGTCCCGGTGAAGCTCGGCATAGCGGAGAGCCAGCGCGGTCTTCCCGATTCCCCCGAATCCGTGTAGCGCGGCCGCCTGGAAGATCCCGCCCACCCGAGATTTCTTCAGAGCAGCGGCTACTTGATCGAGATACTCCTCCTGCCCGGTGAAGTAAACCGGCGCGGGCGGGACGTTCCACTCCGGGTTGGCGGGCACTATGGTCCCGCCGATCCATCTGGAATCCGGGTCCGACCCGACTCTTGTTGCCGGCGGGTCGGCTTGCGTCGCAGTCTGGATGCAAAGGGCCTCCTCGACGAACCGAACGATGCTCTCGTAATGAGGCGCCGAGCGGGACGGGATCGCGGCGATCTCGGAGTGGTTCGCATCGATGGGAACCGCGGAAGCGCCGGCGACGTGGGGATCGGCGGACGTCTCGTCGACAACCCGGATACCCATTGTCTCGCGCGTTTCGAAGTAGGAGCGGGTCTCAATTCCCAGTCTTGGCGATTGGTTCAGATACCAGGTCGAGAGTTCGCGGAGAGGCGCGGAGTTTGCGGCAAGTTCTTTGAGGGCGTCGGTCTGCCTCAAGACACGGCCGAGGGAAGACACGAACGTCGCCATGTCGGCCCCCGTGTGCGGAGTTGCCAGGAACATAACTCCGCGCGTCCTCTCGGCGATCGCCCTCTCTGTGGTGAGGCCCATCGTTGCCGACCGCTGGAGCATCTGCTTGACGACCAGCCCGCCAAGGCTATGGGCGACAAAAATAGTAGGCCGGTCTCCAATGCGCTTTCCATACAACTCGTCCAGGACGCTCGTCGCGCGATCGGGGAGTGGCATCGCATGGCCCAGCCAGCCCAAGGCCGCCGCATCGTACTCCAAAATCCAGACTCCCACCGGGATGTCCGCCTTGGCCAAATCTTCACCAAGCCATTTCGGCCAGAACTCGGAGTGCTCATCTTTCCCACCCCAAGTCTTGAAGGCATGGTCCCGGTTCAAGACGCCAAGCGGGTTCAACCCGTGAACGAAGACGACGTCGGCGACTCGCTCCGCCCTTTCGGTACCGGGTACGGAGCGAAGCATGTGGACGTTTTACCCCGGTTGCCGTCCCTGCTCACCGCAGCCACCTGGCGGTCGCTCGTCCCGGAGAATTGATCCTCCCTATAGACCCCCTGCTCGGGAGGATCAATCCTGAACCTGAATCCGCCTGATTCGTCCCAGCGCACTAAAGGTCGGGAATTCATACGACCCGGGCCACCAAAGCCACAGTTTTCTTGATCTCGGAACCAACCGCAGATGGCGCAGATGGCCGCTGATCCATCACCTCCATCACCTCCATCACCTCCATCACCTCCATCACCTCCATCAAAGATATAATGGTGACGCGCATGGGGCGCGCCCGGGTCCGCGGGAAGGGCTGAGTCCACCCATCGAGAATCTGCCTGGCGACATCGACCGAAATGCCGCCGGTTTTGCGGACCGCCGGTTAAGGCATGGAGGTACCTATGTCGACATCGCTGCCCGAACGGGCCAGCCTCGATCAGCTTCGCAAACAGGCGAAGGAAATTCGCAAATCCGGCGTATACCCGACCCTCGCCGCCGCCCAGTTCGCTCTCGCTCAATCCAAGGGCTTTGCAAGCTGGCCGAAGCTCGTGTTCGCGGTTCAACAACAGGCCGTCCAAGCCGCGATTCGGGACGGTGTCCCGGAAGTTCTCGCCAAGCTCTTGGCCAAGGCGCCGCGGCTGGCGAAAGCCCAATATCCCGATGGCAGCTATCCGCTCCACCAGGCGGCCGAGAACGACGATCCCGAAATGGTGGAAATGCTCGTCAAAGCCGGCGCGGCCTTCCGGCCGAGATACGCCAAGTCCACCCACACGGCTCTTTCCTGGGCGGTGACATGCTGGTCGCCACACGCCGCGCTCAAGCTCGTCGAACTCGGAGACCAGCCCGATCTCTTTTGCGCCGCCGGTCTCGGCCTGCTGGATCATGTCAAAGCCTGTTGGGCAGACGGGAGGCTGACGCCGGGCGCGAGTCAAACCGGCAGCAGCCGATGGGATGCCAATGGCGAACGCTTGCCGGCCCCGCCGGAGCGGGCCGAAGACGTGATCTCCGACGCCCTTTACATGGCCTGCCGATGCGGGCAGCTGGAGGTCGCGCGATGGCTGCTCGACCATGGCGCCGACCCTAACTGGCGCGGGTTCATCGATGCCAACTGCCTCGCTTGGGCCGAGCTATCGGGGAATCGGGAGCTGATCGATCTCATCCGGTCACGCGGAGGCTCCGACGAGACCGTGGATTCTGAGTTCGGCGCCCCACCCAAACTCTTTCCCATTTTCATTCGAGCAGGATGGGGGTTTGGCCGCGCGCTCGCCGATCTCATCACGGCGCGCCCAGACTTGGTGGAGGCTCGGGCAGCATGCGGGACGCCGCTGCATGCGGCGGCAAAGGGCGGATTCGCTGAGTCGGCCAAAATCCTCCTCGCCGCCGGCGCCGATCGCGCGGCACGCGACCCGCAGGGACGAACCCCCGCCGACGTCGCGGAAGCGCACGGGCATGCCGAACTCGCCTCCCTCCTGAACGGATAGCGCTACTTCAGCTTCTCGAGTTGGCGGACCAGACGCGGGCTGAGGGGCTGTGCCACGCCACAGGAAAGCGCGTCGTGCGCCCCGATCGTCTGGTCCTGCTCCGACGTGCGGGTCGCCTGCAGGATCGGGTCGAGGGAGGCGTCTTCGCCCTCGGCAAGGTAGAACGAGTGGTTGAGCACGCCCCACTTGCCGTCGCCGCTCGATTCCGTAACCTCGGTCAGATCGGAAGGCTTGGTTCCGAGCCATAGTCGGTAAAGGCACAGCTTCGGCTTTTCCCGCTCCTGGCCGCTCCAGTTCTCGAGGAAGGAGTTGAGCATCCCGCCGAACGTCTTGACCGATTCCTGCCCGTTGTTGGGGCTCGCGATCGTCGCCTCCGACACCCATTTCTTCAGTCCGTCATCGTAGAAATAGACCGTGCAGAGGGTGTTCGCGCCGCTCGCGTCCTGTCGCTTAACCGCATAGAACTGGTAGGTCTTGCCAAGCTGCCAATCGTAATCGAGGTGGGTGTGGGCGCCTTCGCCTTCGCCGCCGAAGCGGTTGGCCTGGGTTCGCTCGTCTTGGGCGATCGTCTTCGGATGCAGGTCCTTCGACGTATCCCAGATCGAGAAGATCATGTTGTGCCGGCCGCCGCCGGGGTCCTGGATTCCGGTATAGCCTCCGGCCGCGGCTCCGGGCCACCAGTTGCAGCCGCAGAAGTAGATCGTCTTGTTCGTGGCGATCGGCTGGATCTCGCCGTAGAGGCACGTGTAGCCGGTCGAGGACGGCTGGTACTTCCAGATCAAGTGCTGCGCGCTGGCGAAGCCGATGGGCGCGCACACGAATGGCAGAGCCAAGAGGCGGAGACGGGACATGAGTTAAGGATACTTCGGCATTCGGGCGCTGAGGCGCTGAGGCGCTGAGGCGTTCGGGCGTTGGTCGTCGAAGCGTCGGCTGTCCGGTTGTTCGGGCGTCCTCAACCCAACCCTCCACTCCTCAATCCTCCAATCCTCCAACCCTCCAACCCTCCAACTCTCCAATCCTCCAATCCTCCAATCCTCCAATCCT